>CAZHOC010001027.1:0-2894 GCA_964534295.1 uncultured Bacteroidia bacterium
CCTTTTTCAACTGCCTGAAGAGCGTTTAACGGAATTAAAAGCCAATCCGAGAGCTCTCAATAAGCAGCTAAGCAAATGGCAATTGCTTAAAAGTCCCTGGTCCGTCTACCAGAGTCAAATCAAAGAAATAGCGGGACAGTGCGTCCTGCTTCGCAATAAGTATAGTGCCTTCTTTGATTGCATCGGTCATTACCAAGCCTCTCGCGAAAACATCCGGCAAATGGTGGTTTCCTGCGAAAATGAAGTAGCCGGTATTGTAGAATCCGCCCGCAATGTGGTGACGTTCATCGAAGATGCACTCAAAAACACAGATAAGCCAAGACCAGGCAAAATCATCAACCGACTCGATGAGCTAGAGTCAAACTTCTTATTGCCGGACTATTTTACGCTTTATACAGAAGCTCAAGAAGTTACCACTGCCTTACTCCCCCAAGAGGCTCGGATTCCCGTCGAAACTGAAGGCGGGATGATCTTGTTTAGAGATATGAATCTCCGTCGCAAGACCCGGCAATGGTTAGAAACGGAAGTAAGACCCTCATTGCTAGAAGTTTGGGAAGAAACCCAACTTAGTTCCAATAGCTTTAAGCTAGCTTTGGTCAATGTGCGCAATCGGGCCATTTTGATCAATAATGAGTCTAGTGCAGCTGCCGAAATCAATCATAAAGACATTTGTCAGCCGATAGATCATTTTTTAGAAAATGTCGAAATCTGGCAAAAAGATCTGAGCGAGAACAAAGATGTCATTGAGGCACGGATTGATGAAATGTTTCATCTTTCTAATGTTTATAAAGTCTCCCAGGAGTTTCTTCCGATCCCTTTACAGACCACTCTCCGTCAGCTACGCTTAGACGAAAATCCCCTATTTGCACGAATAGAGACTTGGTATAAGAATGCCCAAAACTGGTTTCGCAATCTTATTTCTCGTGTCGAAAGGGAGGAAAGTCTCAGTATTTCAGAGAAGATCGTAAGAGTCGTCCAGGCGCGTAATCTAAATAAAGACGCCTCAAGCTATGCCGGGATTTTTCTTACCAAAGGGTATATCGGAGAATCGTTCGCCGTAGGCAGACAGGAAGAACTGATGCGGATCAAAAAGCTGATCAACAACTGGCGTTTGGGCTATCGAGGCTCCGTTTTGCTGCATGGGCAACGCTTTAGTGGCAAGACTTTGACCGGAGATTGGGTCGCAAACCGATTTTTTGGAGATAGTTATGTGCGCCTACGGCCAAATACTACCCTCGAATTTCAGGGGAGAAGGCAAGAATTAGGTTCAAACCTTGAAGAGGCGCTTGCTTTTGTCAGAAAGTATGGCTTGAACCAACCCATCATGGTCTGGATCGATGATTTGGAACTTTGGTGGAATGATGAAATCTCCCTCAGTAAAAACGTTCGTAGTCTCAAAAACTACATCAACCAATACGGGCATTCCCAGTTCTATATGGTTTCGACCACCAACTGGGTGCGCCAACAATTAGAAACGGTTTTGGACCTGACGCAGGTCTTTCAAGCAGAGGTCAATTTGGACCGCATGCATTGGGAGGATATCCATCAGGCGATTTTGATCAGGCATGGGGCTACTCACAAAACGCTGGTAGATAAAGAAGGAAATGAATTGAGTGGGCAGCAGTTTGAGCGTATGATCAAACGCGTTTACAATGCAAGCCGTGGGAATCCGGGGGAGTCTATGATGCGCTGGTCGATGTATACGCGGGCTAAAGGAGAGGAAGAAGTAACCCATAAATTTCGCACCGTATTTGCCTTGCCTGAATTTCTGAACTCAGATCAGGAGATTATTCTCAGGACGCTGATGATGAAAAAACGGGCCAGTCAACACCAGCTACGCAAGATTTTTGGCCCTGCCTATAAAGAAAAGTATAGACCTATGATCCAGCAAATGGTTAGTCTTGGCCTCTTGGTGAGACGTATGGGAGGCGAACTTGAAATTAACGAGGTGGTAGTCAACGACATTGGCCGCATGCTTGAACAGCGCAATGTTTTAACTTTTAACGCACGCTAAGCATGGAAGCTCTACTAAGCCCCCAAATCAAACTTATCCAGTGGTTGTTTATCGCTGGTGGGCTCTTGGCGCTTTACTTTTTGATTCAGTTGTTGTATCGGCTCATTCGCCGAACGACTATCCTGGGTCGTGCCCAGGCACGGGTAAAAGAGTTGTTTTTTGCCATCCAGCTGCTCTACGAACCGATAGCCCTGATCATACTTTCGATCAGCTTTGTCTTCGTACATCCTCTCTTTTGCGGTTCGTTTGTCCTGCTTTTTTTCTTGGTAGGCTTCAACCAGTTTCGCAATTATTTGGGCGGTAAGCTGGTACAGCTCAATCATATGTTGGAAGCGGGTCGAAGATTACGATTCCAAAACCTCAATGGCATCATCAGTGACATGGGGCTATTGGGTTTATATATGCAAACCAGAGAAGGGCGGCATTTTGTGAGCTACGCGCAACTACTGACCCAAGGTTATACCATCGTTTCGGGAACCGAAGTAGGTGGCTTTTACCAACTGAGAATTGAAAATCCAGAAAAAGAAAACCTAATCAACAACTCCATCGAATTGATGGATATGTTGACTACACTACCTTATTTGGACTGGAATTTTAAACCTGAAATCAGCGAAGAATCAGGTAAATATAAAGTCAAACTTCTCGTACGCGAAGAGCTTCATCTCAAAGAGTTGATCACGCTCATTCAAGAACGAGGATTACAATCTAGCTTATTGCGTGCTTAGGCCGCATCAAAAAACGTAAAATGGCTGAACTAGATACTTATACATTATTGATCTCCGCTTCGGTGATCATTATCCTATCCTTCCTTTTTGGAGAGCTCTCCCGGAAGACCAATATCCCTTCAGTATTGATGCTGATTGTATTAGGGATTATGATT
>CAZHOC010001028.1:0-2893 GCA_964534295.1 uncultured Bacteroidia bacterium
TGATCTAGAACTTTATGGCGTGAAGGTGATCTAAAGCTTTATGACGCACGACAATCACTTAAATCGAATACTTGGGCTGAGGGATTATATATTTCTAGCCAATTACCACTTGGGAAGCTAGGATGTTCGTTATAAGCAATTTCATTTATAAGCGGGAGCTCTCCTTCGGAGAACGCTTGAAAGGCGCTACATGGATCGGGAATATTATTTGCGGCTCCTGGTGTCCCAAGAGGTGCGCCTCCCCAATCAGAAGACACCCAACTACCGGCCAGTGCATTATCCAACTCTGGGGCAGCTAGAGCCAAAGTAGGTCCTTGCCCATCTGGTTCCAAAGGCCAAGGGCTTGAGTCATTATATTTCAGGCCATCCACCCAACAACGCTCTTCGTTTAATAGAGCCACCCACTCTCCATCCCCACTTAATCCAAAGTCAAACTCTCCTACTACCACAATATTGGGAGGCAGACTGTTGCCATACTTAGAAAAGAAAGAAAACTGCTCCTGCACAATCACTACATATCCACCAGCAGAGATGATCGTTCCCGCAGGGATAGAATAGTAATTTTGGCTATCGTGCAGCTCCCAACCGCCAAGATCAACATCAAAACTGTTGGGATTGTATAGCTCGACCCAATCTTCGGTGTCATAAGCCAAATTAGGACGATAGGCAATCTCGTTGATGATAATACTAGGAGTCGCTGACTCGCAAAGGATTTGATTCTCTACTGCTGGATTACCTCCATAATTTCCAGAAGCGATCCAATTATCTGGTCGACTAGGATCTAGGCTATCACTTTTTATCATCAGACTATAGCCCTCACCATCAGCACTTTCTGGCCACGGATCATTATTATCATAGACAATTGCACTCACAGGACAAGCATTACTATTGAATAATGCTACTTGCTCTCCCTTACCGCTAAGTCCAAGCCCAGCTACGCTAATTGCTTGAGGGATATTGGGATGCACATAGAGTAAATCTTCTAGACTGTCCGCAAGAATCAGATAGCCATTTGCAGGGATAATCGTTCCCGGAGGGAGAATATAAGTACTATCCTCATCTCTTAGCTGCCATGATGAAATATCTATATCTAGGCTACTGCGATTGTACAATTCTACCCAATCTTGGGCGTCCAAGCCGTCTAATTTATAGCCATAATTATACATGAGTTCACTGATGATAATATCCGCATTGGTACCATCACAATTGATTGAATTTTCCTGGCGAGGTGTACCACAAAAGGTATTATTGGTAGCCCAGTTGGCCGCGATTTTATTATCCAAACTTGCAGAAAGTAGCTCCAAGGAAGGGCCATGTCCATCCGCAAGGGTATCCCATGGAAAGCTGTCGTCATAGCGTAAAGAATCAATCGTGGAGCCGTCTGGGCTGGTCAAGATGAGTCTTTCACCGCCATTATCCAGTTTGCCTCCGTATTCACCATCAGGTAAAAACCCATAGGCAACTAGAAAAGAATCAGCATTTTTGGCAAGCACAATGAGGCTATCAGGAGCGATCTGAAATTCATAAGGGAAACTGTATTTCAGGCCTTCTGAAAAATAAATATCTGCCAAGAAAAGAGTATCAGATCCAGCATTTCTCAGCTCCAAAAACTCACTCCCACAACTCTCAGAGGAATTATAATGTATTTCGTTGATCATGAGTCCGCTATAATCCTGCGGACTGTAGAAACGAGCCGGACAACTCGCTGACCACTCTCCATTGGTCAGAACGCGCGCTCTGATATCTGTTACAGCAGCATCAAAGCCTATGGGTCCGGTATACTGCTGCGCAGAACTACTAATTCCACCGCCATAGGCCCGAGGATCTGAACCATCGGTAGTATAGTAGATAATTCCCTGCACATTGGGGTTTGTCAGGGACAATTGAAAGCCAGCCTCAACCTTCCCGCCAAATTGATTAAACACTACAGGATCTATGCTAGGATACTGATTATGAGACCGATAAGTATTGATGAGGACCTGAGTCCGATTGGGCAAATAGTTATATAGGTTCGAATCCCGCTCAGCAAAAATCTTTTCGTAAATGGTTTTATTTTTCCAACGTGCGGCTTCGCTGATCAATGGTTTTTGCGCGATGGCAAAGAGCCGTTCATATTCAGCCATCACAAACTCTGGACTCAGTATCCCACCCTCTTTGGTATGACAATACATCTGGTCGGCCAATTGCATTTTAAACTCTGCATTGGTCAAAAGCGCATTCCAAATATTATTGAAGGGAGGACTATCGTGGGTCGAATTAGTATAACGCCAATCGCTCCAAAGACCGGGTTCAGTATCCCAAATAAAAAATTTGAAGCCTATATTTTTTGTCCTATCTCTGATGGCAAAACTGTTTTTGGCACTAGGGTGAACATCGGAGTGCGGACCGTAATTACAGACGAGGATGTAATTGATAAATTGCTCTATATCAACATATTCCTGAATATTGGCATAATTCAAAGAGTCAGTAAGATCATTGTTATTTGCCATACTATTGAGAGTGTTCCACGCAGTGATACTCCCATCCATATTTGACTTACGCTTGATCGCGTCCCAATCCTCTTTATTGCCGCCTAAGTAAGCCTCTCCAAAAGCATTATTGCCTCGCTCAGAGGGGTTGTAAAAGCCCCAATAGACCCCATTGATATACAGATGGGCAAAAAAACCATGGATGCCCACGCTATCCTTGTCCATATAAATCTGAAGGTTTCGTAACACCTGATCATTGATATCCTTGCCTTCATCCTTAATGATACACCCATGGAAGCCGGGTCTTAGAGCGATCTGATCATGTTCATCTGCTGCCCCTGTACCAAATATGGGAGCCCTAAGTTTTCCGTTCCCAGTATGGGGCTGGAAAACTTAGGGCTCCCATATCTGATCATGTTCATCTG
>CAZHOC010001029.1:0-2891 GCA_964534295.1 uncultured Bacteroidia bacterium
ATTGGATGTCGGAAAAGAAAATTTTGTAAACGACTTTGTTATCTCTGACAGAGAAGAAGTTTTGGGAGTTCCCTTCTTGTAGGGCCGCAGCGGCTAAAGAGCCTCCGCCTGAGTTGGCCAATTCTTCCAGATTTAACTGCTTTTTGAGGCGCTCCAACGATTTGAGAAAACGGGAGAGGCGGATTGGCTTATGTAGGTAGTCTATGACCTGTTCGTATTCAAAGCTTTGGAGGGCGAACTCAGTATGAGCCGTGGTAAAGATTACCTTAGGACTGTGATGATTAAGGGTATCGATAAGCTCCAAGCCGGTGAGGTCTGGCATTTGAATGTCTAGCAGAATCGCATCTACTTTCTGGGTATTGAGAAAGCTAATGGTTTCAAGCGCGGTATAACAGTTTCCAGCAAGCTCCACTGAGTCGATTTTCCGAATGTAACCTTCTAGCACCTTGTGCGCCAAAGGTTCATCATCCACGATAAGCAGTCTCAATTTTCTCATAGGGATATTGCGAGTTTCACTTCATAGACCTCACTGCCTGCATTGATTTCCAACTCGTGCTGATCAGGATAGATTAGCTCAAGCCTGCGAAGGGTATTTTCGTGTCCAAGCTGATTCCTGACCACCCTTTTGTTAGGGAAGACAGAATTTTGGATGTGGATGAGTAATTGCTCCTCAGTCCGGATGCTAATTTTTACAAAACTGGATAATTGGGAATGAGTGCCATGTTTGAAAGCATTTTCGACAAAAGGCAAGATTAATAAAGGAGCAATACTGGCCTCCGGCTTGATCTCTCCTATTTGCAGTTCTACTTTGCAGGACTCTGGCAAGCGGAGCATTTCCAACTCGACATAAGACTCGATGAGTTGTATTTCATCTGCTAGTTTGATCGATCGCAGCTTAGAAGATTGTAGGTGATAACGCATCACCTCAGATAGCTCCAAAATCATTTCAGAACCTTTCTCCGCATCAATCTGATTGATGGCGTAGATATTATTTAAGGTATTGAATAAAAAATGGGGATTGAGTTGAGCCTTCAGTGCCTTTAACTCTATCTCCATGTTCTCACGCTTTAGACGCTGGAGTTGTAGTTGCCCAATGGTTCCTCGTTTTAGGTAGCGTAAGCCTAAAGCGAGGGCAATCAAGACCGTTTGATTGAGAAAATGCTGGCCTGGCGTAGTCTCAACCATAGGAGAGGCTTCTTCTATCCATACCTGAAAGCCGATAGCAGATCCTAATATGAAAATTAAGGCAAGCCCATATTGCCAGTATTTTCTCTTTAAAAATAGATGGTCAAAAGCCCAAAAGTGCAGATAGACAGCTACCATTAAAGGCATAACCAAAAAGGCTACAATCTCAACCAGTACCTGCCAAGAGTCCAATTCTCCATCTCCTCTCTCGCCTACAAAAAATAGACCCGCAATGATCGTCAGCCAGATTAGGCTGTGATATACCAATCGATGGGAGAAGATTTTTTTCATCACCACAATTTAGGCATTCACTATGTAGCGGCTAAGAAAATGTGACAAGGGGCGTTTGTCACACCTTTCAGGATGATGATCAACACTTTTAAACCTAAGGTCACTCTTTTTTTAGCTTGCAATTGAGATCCCCGAATTTTGATTCATCCATCAACCCTAATTGGATAATCATTTTACCAGACAAACAATATGAAATCATTTATGCTACCCATACTTGCCTTCGGATTGCTCCTGGCAAGTTGTGGAACCAAACACTTGAAAAAAGGAAATCCTGGCTTGGACGCTGCTTGGATAAACACCCATGTAACCAAAATTGAAGAGAGTGATACAGATTTTAGTGATTTAGCGTTCCTCGAAGAGGAAATCGGAGACCGTCGCGTGGTAGCGCTAGGCGAACAGACCCATGATGATGGGAAAACCTTTGAGATAAGAGCCAGAATTGTCGAATACCTAATGACAGAAATGGATTTTGAGGTGGTCCTTTTTGAGGCAGGGATGTTTGACCTATACCATGGCAATAGGCTCATGCAAGAGAGTAAGCAGGTATCGGATATGACGAAAAGCCTCTATTGGTTTTGGCGAGATGCAGCCCAGCATGAAGGATTATTTGATTATTGGCAGACCCGAATCGATGCTGGCCAGTCGCTAGAATTTGCAGGTTTTGATACGAAGCTGACCTCAGCTTATGGTCGCAGCCAAGGAAATTTTACCGCTCAATTACGTACGTTATTAGAAAGTGCTTCAGAGAACATCCTTTCCCAAGCCGAGGCCAAGGAATACCTCGCTATCTGGGAGGATATCGAGGCTGATATGTCTCAAGGATCTATCGGCTCTATCCGCTATAAAATGAACGAGGAAGAAGAGAAGCGCTTTCGCGAACTCAGCCAGTGGATACAAACAAAAGTAGCTCCCATGGATAAAGAATGGGCGCAGATGATTCATACGACTGATGAGAGTATCATCCTCTATGGAGATTTAAGTATTCCCAAAGCAGTGATAGTTCCAAGCTCTATCAATGATCTCAACAATAAGCGGGATGAACTCATGGCTGAAAACCTTCGATACTTGCTTAACGAGCGTTTTGCAGGTCGTAAAGTAATCCTCATCGGAGCTACTTATCACTTCTTACGCAATAACCACTTGCTTATCGCCAATAGGCAGTCCCCCATTGATATCTCAGAATCTACCATCATGTGGGATCTTGTTCATGCAGATTTTGCGGATCAGATATATAGCATTGGCTTTACTGCTGGAGGTGGAACCTTTGGCGATGTCGCAGTCGAAGGGGAAGCCGGAAAGAAGGTCGCTCCACCCTTGGAAAATAGCTTAGAAGTAGCCCTTACAGATTTGCCATTTGAACAAGCCTTCGTGCCCCTTAATGCCGTCGATCAAGCCCCTGCCTTTTGGGACTATGG
>CAZHOC010001030.1:0-1082 GCA_964534295.1 uncultured Bacteroidia bacterium
CAGTCAAGGTAGTACTTTTGTCCTCCAATCGACCACCATCCATCTGTTCTTGTACAGCCTTACGATTGCTTAGCTCCGAGTGCGTCCGATGTAATCCACTGGTTTGCAAGCCTCCGGCCAATAACACCTCATCATCTAAAGTATCCCGTTCGCTGACTGAAGCATCTACATACTGCCGGGATGCAAAAGCAGTCATATAAAAGTCGCCGAGCGAGTAGGTTGCCGCAGCTCCTCGGAGGTATTGATTTTCGTTGACCGAACGATAAGGCCTGATCCCTTGGTTGGGCATCTTGATGCTATTGATCACCTGAGCCCCCTTACCAAAACCGAGTCCGCGCGAGAGCACCATGCCCTGCCCTACTTGGATAGTATAATCCCCGATCACCAGACTTTTGAGGCGACCAAAGCCACCCAATGCAAAATGGGCAGAGAGATAGTCATAACCATACAAGCGCGATTCAGGTCGCCAGGCAAATTCTTCGCCGGGGTCTTTTTCACCTACGATCCCAAAGCTCACATTTTTGCCATAGTTGACTCGTAAACGCGAATAATGTCGCATAGCAGAGCCGGCATAACGACTACTCAAAAGGGTATCTTGACCCACGATCCGGCCTTCTTCATCCACTCGATCTCGAAAACTCGTATCTGGATCGGTATAGCCGCGCGCGACTTCCGCATTCCAGACGGCTCGCTGCATAAAATCGCCTTTGAGACCACGCTTGATTTGCTGCCAAGAAGGACCCTTGGGGTGTTTGACTGTAGGATTGATGTCTTTGGCTTGGCTATCGAGCACGTTGACGTATGGCAGGAATTGTCGGATAAAAACAGGTGTATAGCCCGGCACAGCCTGCAGCTCGTAGATGGTTGTGAGTTTGCCAAACTTGCGGATGTGCTCTAGCAGACGATTGGCTTGAATCGCATTCATGCCAGGTAGTTGGAGTAGTTGATCGTAAGTGGCTTGGTTGAGGTTAAGTGGTTGAAGCAATAGGGCTTCTAACTCATCCGTCAAGTCGCTATAATCTACTTGGGCTTCGCTTTCGGTATTGAGGATAAGGTCTTCTATGGATTGGTCGATTGACTCA
>CAZHOC010001030.1:1099-2888 GCA_964534295.1 uncultured Bacteroidia bacterium
GCACTATGGGCAAAGTATCATTCTGGGCCAAAAGTGCTGTGGGAAGTAAGTAAATGAGCAAGCAGCAGACACCCATCCAGTAGGCTTTGCTGTTAAGCTTCTCTTTTGATTTAGGTTTCATACCGCTCATTGACCAAAGGGATAAGAGAGGGACATGAAGGGAGAGAGGCCAAGTTGTTCGTGCACGCCGAAGGCGAGGTCCAACTCTATACCTTTGAATACCAGGCCTAGGCCAATATTATAGGTGAGCGGTTCGGTGCTGACACCGGTCCGAATAGCGAGGATGGGATGCAATTGATATTCAACGCCTGCTCTAAAGGAGGCAGCATGATCAATGTCTTTTTGGACATCTGCTACAATAAGGACTTTATCGCTCGCACGGAACGCTAATCCCGCTGTCAATTGGGTAGGAATAAACTCACTCCCGTTTTGCCCCTCTAATCGAGCCCGATTTACGTTGTAAGCACTGACGCCTAAACTCACTTTATTATTGAGTTGATATTGGATACCGACATCCGCAAATACTGCGCTGCGACTCCCATAATCAGCAATCGCCAATTGGGCATAATGGATGGTTGAACCTATCCGGACTTTGTCAAAAAACTCCACGGCATAGGTTGCCGTGAGCTGATTTTCTCGATAATCGCTAAAACCGAAGCTACTCAAACTAAGCCCCAGGGCTTGCGAACCTTTAAAAGGAAAGACTGCCCCTGCGCCGCCATAAGTCAATTCTGAGAGGAAAAATCGTTGTTCGAAGAATGCTCCTACTTGCGTGGCTCCAATGCCTGCAATCCCAGCAGGATTATGGTAAAGGCTCCAAAAGTTACCCCCTACGCCCACATAGGCTCGGCCTAAGGAAATGGCTCGGGCTCCGGTAGCGGGCGCTGGATCGATCCCAGCGTTCACCGAAGGTGTCAAAACTAAAAAGAGTAAAAACAGTAGTAGAGTGTGTCTCATCCTAAGGCTTTAGATGCGTCACAAAGTAAGCAAAAAATGCTTTGTTTTTGGTCGCTAGCTCGCTTGCTTTGAATAAGTTATCCCTAGATATATGACCCTTACCAAAGATTTTCAGCAAACCTTGGATTATTTGTACCACAAGTTGCCCATGTTTCAACGACAGGGAGCAAGTGCGTTCAAAAAAGACCTCGACAATATCAAAGCCCTTTGCTGGCAGTTGGGCCTTCCTCAGTGGCAGTTTCCGAGCATCCACATTGCAGGTACCAATGGCAAGGGTTCGGTAACCGCCATGCTGCATTCTATCCTCAAAGAGTCCGGCTATAAAACAGGCCAGTATACTTCTCCGCACCTACTTTCCTTTACAGAACGCATCCAAGCCAAAGGCAAACCAATTTCCGAAAAGGCGGTGGTGGAGTTCGTCAACAAGCATAAGGAGATGATTGAGCGGATCCAGCCAAGCTTTTTTGAACTGACCGTAGCCATGGCTTTCCAGTATTTTGCTGATTTGGAGCTAGATATTGCCGTAGTAGAAACTGGCATGGGCGGACGCTTAGACTCTACTAATATCCTCAAGCCGGAACTCTGTGTGATCACCAATATCGGTTATGACCACCAAAAGTTTCTAGGCGACACGCTCGAAGAAATCGCGGGTGAAAAGGCAGGTATCATCAAAAAATATACTCCAACGGTCATTGGGGAAAGTGTAAATGAAACTCGTCCTGTCTTCTTAGCGAAGGCCGGAGTAGAGGAAGCGCCTTTGTTTGGGGCTGAAGAGCTTTATCAAATCGATCGCGTGGGTGGCGACTGGGATGGTCAACAATTTGCCGTGGTA
>CAZHOC010001031.1:0-2887 GCA_964534295.1 uncultured Bacteroidia bacterium
ATAAACAACCCCCTCGGGCAAGGCCCGCGGACATTTGCGTCGTCCCTGAAGGCTCACTACCGGAAAGTCTGCATCTGCTCGCTGGATTAGGCGTAAGCGTTCCGCGATGAAGCGGTTCCCTTTGCGCTTCTCCCACTCCAGCAAAGTCGAAGCTTTGAGCTTGGGATTGAGCGGTTGGCCATGGAGGGCGCGCTCACCCGCTCGTAAATAACAACGATCAGCCAGCCAATAATAGACAGATTTACCCGCTCGTATGCTCGATATCCGCTCCAAGATCGGCCCCAGCAAGGCAGGATCCTGGCCAATCAATAGGGCAAACAGCTCCTTGGTCCGACGCTGGGGGCGCCAATCAAGCCGCTTCTCCCCCACCCGATCGGCAAAAGCCTGCCAAGCAAGGGCGATATCCGCGATTTGGGAGAGTCTACTATCAGGAACGAGAGATTGGGGGTCAAGGGGAATAGGGTTCTTTTCTAAATGTGCTTCATTCTCTTCCCGCTGCGCGGTTTCTTTTTGAGGAATAGATTCTTCGTCGCTTACTGTTTCTGTAATTACGATCTCTCTACTTATTTCCTCCTCATCCCCTTTTGCTTCCTTATCACTCAATTTTGGTAAGGGGATATTTTCAGTTTGATGACAAAGAGCCCGTAGTTCCCAGTAGGTCTCGGTGAGAGCATAAAAGAGCGGAGCTTTACGCCCCTTTCGTGCGCGACCAAGCCGGACCGATAAGAAGCCCGCTTCCCGCAAAATGATGAGATTGCGACTGACCGTCTGCTGCGAACAATCGAGCGGTTCCGCAATCGCAGCCTGATCTAGGCGCACATATTGTCCTTCCCGATGGGGATTATTTTCATATTGCAGATATTGCTCAATGGCCAGCAACAGACGCGACTGCAAATTTCGTGCATTGTGATATTTGCCGGGCAGCAAGGCCGCGATCTCTTGGGCTTTATAGCTCTGATACACCCGCATTCGGGCAGGTAACTCCAATCCTGCTTCCAAAGCCCAATAAATTAAACTTCCCAGTCCAGCTTGCGAAGCAGCCTCTCCCCTACTCTCCCAACTTCGTTGAATGCTTGCAAAAGTCTGATGCGCTTCTTCCGCATTATAGATCTCTCCATCAGCCTGACTATACAAATGAAAATATGCCTCAGCATCTGCTATTGGCAGCTCATTGAGTAGAAGATAGCCCAATTTGATCCAACGCTCGTACTCGCTTGTCAGCCCGATTTCTCTTGCCTTAAGCTGCTGGAGGATGGAGTCGAGGAATAGGGTGGTATCATTGGGTTCAGGTCGTAGGTACGAGAATTTGGGGGTATCGGGCTCTTTTATGGCAAACAGAGCTTCAGGTACCTCCCATTGCCGAGGTTGAGGGTTGAGATATAGCTCTGGATCATGACTCAGATAAAGTAGCTGGGCCAGTTTACGACTGGCCCGATCGATTTTGCACTGAAAGCGAGCTTCCAATAGCTCCGTCCAATGATCCCAGACCAGGCTATGCTGTTCGGCCTTGGCAGTGGTCCAGATCAGCAGACTGAGACCCTGGCCTCCAGCCGAACGCCAAATCGAGAGCACATTAACTTCCTTTTGTAGTTGGCTACTGAGGGCTTTCATGTCCACGCCTGGATTGTCTTTCTGATCTATGTCAAAGCAGAGCAATTGACTGTAGGCCTCCAAGCTCTCTTGGGAGCGTTCGGCGAAGCCACCCCCAGGACTAAAAAAGGGCAGTTGTTGCTTTGCCTTTTTATAGCTTGAGGAACCATAAGGCTGAGCACGAACCGCCATACAAAGTGAAGCCGTCTCTCCGGTCTGAATGGCATGTAGAATATTGCCTAGGGAACGACGTGAGGTGGGTAGCTTACGACTACAAATTTGACCAGGAGCCCAATAGGAAAGGAAAATTTGAGATAGCGGGGAGCCATACGCTCGGACCCGCCCTTGAGTAGCAAGGTAGGTTTGCACGATTCTTAGAGATTGTGCGTTTGATGCAGTCCCTAACGATCGCTGGTAGACGATCAGAACCACCTCTTACGCGGTACAGTCCGACTGGTAGATCAGACAAGTCAAAGGTACAGCTTTTGCCAAAAGATGCAAATCAACCTATTTAAAAGCCAAAAAGCAGGCAAAGCCTGCTCTCTGGTAATCTCTAAGATAGTGATCCGATTTCCAATTGAAGGCTCCCGGGGAAATCAGTTAAGCCGGACGCATGCCTTCGCGCGTTGAAAGCTACCAGACTCTCAACAGTTCAAATATACGATTTTCTGTGAAAAAGGGTCTGAGCAGTAAAGCGACTTCACCTAAGCTTCTACCCCCTATCTCTCGTCTTATAAACAGATTGCATAAATTCTTATCTAGACAATCGTTTATCAAAGCCGTGCTTTCCAACAAATGAGGTGACTCCTCCCCTAGCCCGCTTGCTGTTCGTGATGTTCACAAAAGGATTCAAGGATACGCTCTATCATTTTGCCGGTCTGTTTGATCCCTTGAGAAGCGGCGATCTCTTTGAGCTTATAATACAAATCCTTGCGGATGCGGTAGCTGGTAAACTCTGGCTTTTCCTTTTTAAGGTCGTCTAGACTGAAGGAAATCGTTTGAGGACCACTAGTGTTTTCTGCCTTTTTGCGAGCGCTAGTTTTCTTGCGTTTGGGAGTTTTCGGCTGTGCCGAACGCTTTTCTTCTACCACTTCTTTCTTAGCAAGGGTCTCTTTTTTAACTGTTTGGGGAGCCTTCTCCTTTTGTTTAGGAGTAGCTACTGTCTTGGTGGTGGGACTATTTGGTTGGCTCCAAACACTGGCCAGCCCTTCGGCATTGAGGAGATTTTTCTTTGCCATCTGTTTTGTTTTTATCCTAGTCTTGCAATTACTTCTTCTGTAACGGCCGCATAATCTTG
>CAZHOC010001032.1:0-2884 GCA_964534295.1 uncultured Bacteroidia bacterium
TTGCTTGATTGATACGGACTACCTTCTCTTGGTCCTTCTCTGGGAGAAAATCACAGTATAAGTTTAGATCCTCTGAAGTTAATGAATCGACCGTAACAATAACTTTATTGGTAAAAAATGTGTCCTGTTTGATCGAGTCAGCCTTGAGCCAAAACAGTTGATCTCTTTCACAATCTAAATATGAGTAAATATTATTGGTGTCGGCGATAGGACGCCAATCTTGGGCGTGACTTAGTGGCCCCAAGATTATCAAGGCAAGGCATAGGTAGTGTGTTTTCATTAGACTTGGGTTATGGTTGCTATTTAAAGATAGCTAATGAAAACAAATAAGTCGGAACCCTAATCAAAATCTCCAATGATCGGCGTACATCCCATAGCAGTAATCCATCTCATGTAGGACTACATGCTTTTCATTAATCCAAGGCTTGCCGTTGACGTGAAATACATAGGTCTTGATGCCAGCAGCTTTAATTCTGGCGTATAGGCCCGGATCTTCATGGATCAAGTTTACAGAAACGGCAATACCAGAAACCTTAAGAGATTGGAGGTATTCAAGCTTATCGCCTTTCTTATTGTAAATGACATTCATCGAAGGCAAGGCTGAGCGAATCCCCAATGCCTGGGCTTGGGTGACGGCCTTTTCGCTAAAAAGCTCCATCATGAGGCGACTCTTATCTACAAATAGCGGTACAAAGGCTTCCGGATCGTTGACTTTGTCGGTAACCAAAATGGCGTCTGGATGCTCGCTAAACCATTGGTTGATAGCGTCCAAATCCAAGGCGGTGTATTTGCCATTGATTTTATACTGATGAAACTGCTCAAGGGTAGGAGGGAGCAAATCCGGAAAGCCAGTTTGTCGACTCCAAGCATTCCAGTCGTGGGCCGCCACAAATTTGCCATCCTTGGTTTTGACGATGTCTAGCTCAAAGAGCCGGAACCCTCTTTCATAATTGGCATTTAGTGCTTCTAGAGAGTTGGTATAAATCTCTCCATTGATGCTTCCCCCGGCATGGGCAATAAATCGCATGGGATCTTTAGCTGCCGAATCAATCTCTGCCTGAGTCCGTAATCTGCTTTCTGGTTGGTAAGGCAAGGAAACACTGATGATATGCTTGTCTTCCTGCTCGCTCACCAAGCCGCGATTCGCATAGGCGATATAAGCTCGATAGGGATCTAGCTTTGCTAGGGCAGGATAGCCTAAATCAGTTAGCTGCTCTTCATATTTGCTGAAAAACTCTCCGGCAGTGATTTCGGCTAGCAAAACATGAAATGCTTTTTGATTTTGTAGGGCCGTTAGTCTACCAATTAGGTTGACTAGTGCAGCTTCCGATTCGTAGGTGTCGAAATTTTGTACAGAATAGAGTCCTTGCTCATCCTTCGTAAGCAAATTGATCCCTCTAAAGGCTACGAATTTTTGCTTGCCAGCCACTATTTGAGAAGGACGAAAGCGTTCTGGGGACCAGCCGCTGCTACTGACCAATTTGATGTCTTCCTGATCAATAATAGGATAATAATCCAGCTGTTTGGGTTTGTCTTTGAATAAGTTGGCCTGAAACTTTTGCGCTTGCTTAGCCGTCTTTTGGATGGATTCGGCAAAGCGTACTTGGCCCAATCCTTCTTGATAGGCGAGATTTTGCCCCCCAGTACGGTAATAGGCGTAAAGGCGTTTGTCTTTGCGAGAAACAAAGAGATGGGCAGTAGAGGGTGGGCTTGCGTAAGCTATTTGGGCTGGCTTGAGCTCCGCTTCGGGACGCATTTTTTCGTCAAAACTGATAATGGCAGCCATTTGACCTTGGGCATCCAAACCTGGGATCAATACCTCATTACCTTCAGATTTAAGCACCAACTCTTCCGCTCCATTTAGGTAAAGTAGCCAGTCCCCGCCAAACTGATTGAGTTGAAGCGAGGCTTCGTTTAGCTTTAGGAGCTTTTCTTTATTCTTTTTGGTAAAGGCAATTCTATCCTTCTCAATAGATTCTCCTAAGAAGCGAGCATTGTGCTTGATTTCGGCGCCTGCTAGGATCAACTGAGGCATATCTAACTGTAAAAAAGGCTCTGGATGATTGGAGATGGCTTCTTTGGCTGCGTTAGTCAGCAAAAATAGCTCTCTTGGATCTTGAAATTGATTGCCAACATTGAAGGTCCGACCCATCAATTTATGATCAGGAAAAATGTAAAAGACAGTATTGTCGATCATCTCCTCTTTTTTAAGATAATCGACCAAATCTCCAATCAGATAGTCAAGAGATTTGACGCAAAATTCTAGATTGCCAGCCTGGGGCTCTATCCACTCCTCCATCCGCTCATCATAGACTCCATCCGGACCATGGGTAGAAATGGTGGAGGCATACAGCACGAAAGGCTCATCCTCTTTTTTGAAAAAGGAGATACTCTTTTTCATCTCGTTGAAGAGATCTTTGTCGTGCAAACCCCAAGAAGTACGGGGATAATTATCGGTTACATTTTTTTCAGAGATCAGCTCTATCCCCATCATGTTGATTAGGTGATGCGTACCGCCAAATTCAGGTTTGCCCATGATGTATCTTTGGGAGTAGCCCGCTTTGCGGAACACATGGCTGAGGCCGGTAAGGCTTGACTTTTGAGCTTCTAAAAAGACTCTGTCATTATTGCCGCTAAAAAAGAAGGGAACCCCCATCAAAAAGGTATAAAGCGAGCCTTGGGTCCAATTGCCGCCTTCTACCTCTTTCATCGGAATCAAACTATAGTCTTGACTCAATTGCCGAAGCTTGGGCGTGAGATGGGCTAGATTTTCATAGAGATAGCTGTGTTCTAGCGATTCCAAAGAAAGGATAATCACATTTTTACCTGTCTCTGCGGTCAATTGTTCGGGTTTGATATAAGCCTGAGGATCGAGACCTAAATC
>CAZHOC010001033.1:0-2880 GCA_964534295.1 uncultured Bacteroidia bacterium
CCTGCTGTTCAGGCTCCGATACAGCATCAGGCACTATTTGACAAGCCCAACCAATTAGACTTTCAACACTTTGTTGATTCAATTCATCCAGACTACCGCCAAGCCTACATTTGGTTTGGTCAGGCATCCTATATGACATTGCAGCATCCTACAATCAAGGAGATGCTCACTGAGGGATTAGAACTACGCTATGTATTCACCCTTCCTATTTGCCGGGATATCGAGCAAGTAGAAAGCAAAAGGGTTTATGAATGGTGGCAACAAACCGCCCAGATTCTGCGCTTAGCGCCCGATAACACCCTATTGGCCCATCTTAATCGATACTCTTTTCTTAACTCCTACCAAAGTGTCATCACTCAAAATGGGGCAATCTTTTCGGACATCATCAATGCTGGCGGAGATACTGAGACGGCCTCTCTTTTTGCCGTTTTGAAGAGCTTTATGCTGCCGGCGATTTTGGAAGTCATCCCCGCAAACGAAGCCAAAATGCTATTGGCAAACCTAGAGGGCAAACATACGATCAAGGAAATATCAAGTAGTACGGGTTATTCTTCGGATACGGTGAGGACCTATCAGAGTCGGCTTTTGAAGCGGATAAATCCTCCTTATCCTTTGTTTCCAGATCGCTCTTTCACTACTGTCAAAGATGCGATTAGTCTATTGCAACGAATTATTTCGTGAGATAAATCAACTTTCCGCCAAATGTAGATTCGCCTTTAGCTCAAAATTGCCTAATTAGCTTTCAGGATAGGGATTATCAAGGTCCTTACAGCAATCTGAAACCGATACTTAGCGCAAACACACACTAAAAATTCTTTTTACTCCTCTCTCAATGGCCCTATTCTTTTGAATAGGGTTTATTTTTTGCTAATAATCTCCAATCCTGACGGATAAAGGACATTTATTTGCGGTGGTGAATGTAATTTGCCCCTCAAAGCAATGAATATGTTCTGGACCAGACTCTTACTCGGACTCACCATTTTAGGTTTTATAGCCAGTTGTGGCCCTACTGAGGCTCCTGATCAGTCAATAGACAAAGCTCAAGTCATCATAGATCAGTCAATCGAGGCGCATGGAGGGAAGCGTTTTGCGAAAAGCAACTACCAATTTGATTTTAGAGGCAAAACCTACCGTTGGTCAACCGAAGCAGGTAGATTTCTCTACACTCGCACCTTTCAGGACAGTACGGGGCAAATTCAAGATCATCTATCCAATGATGGTTTTTACAGGACCCTTAACGGGGAACGCTTAGTCACCACACACGAGCAAGACTCCATGTACAGCAATAGCGTGAATTCGGTGCTATATTTTGCTCGCCTGCCTTATGGTCTAAATGATCCTGCGGTGAACAAAAAGTATTTAGGGGAAGAAAGCATTAAGGGTAAAAAGTACCACAAAGTAGAAGTAACATTTGACCAAGAAGGTGGCGGAAAAGATTATACCGACGTCTTTGTTTATTGGTTTGATCAGCAATCTCATTACTTAGATTATCTCGCTTACAGCTACGAAACTGATGGCGGTGGCCTCAGATTTAGGAAAGCATTTAACCCACGGAGCGTTGGGGGCATTCGGTTTCAAGACTATGTCAACTACAAAGCTGAGCTTCAAGAGGGACGAGAAGCAGCATCCCTTGGACAACTCTATGAGACTGCTGAACTCGACTCTCTTTCCTCTATTCTAAATGAAAACATAAGTCTTCAGTAGGTCAAAAGTTACCAATCACATAATAGTTCACGGACTAAATCATTCAGTCGAGCCAAAATATTTACCAAAATCTCTCGAGTATTTACCATTTATCCGAAAGCCCTATCAATTATGGGCTTTTTGAGCGTTCTTGTAATTGAGTCAAATACAAAGACTTAACACAACTAAGGCAAAAGCACCACCCAAACCAACGATTTCTTAGCATAATCCAGTAAATAACAAACACCTAAACCACCATGCCCTTTTCAGAAAGACTGCAACTAAGCTTGCTGCTAATCTTGCTATGCCTGCTCTTAAGCACTCCTTCTCTCTTTGCCCAAGGAGGTGGACAAGTCGCTCAGATCAATATTAGTGGACAAACTGCGTCCTGTGTTATGGGTCAATCTAGCGTGTTAGATCCGAATGGTAATTGTTCCATTGCCGCTACTTTGGACGGAAGCTTTTCCGGAGAGGGTACGGCAGAATTAGCGGAGTTTGTGCAATTAGCAAGTGCCAATGAGCTATTAGCCCCCTGGACAGAGTTTAAAGGCATAGACTTAGAAAGCAGTGGAGACACCTACAGCGGAGGTCCCTGTAATGGAGGTGATTTAGTATCTGATGGCATGAGTAGTGGTAGCTTTGCCTATTATACAATCTTTGAAAATGCTGGCATTCAGTACATTGCTTTTAGAATTCGTGCTGCGCAGAACGCGGGATCAAATCATGGGTTCAATATACTAGTCAGCAATGAAGGGCTCTTGGGAGGGATAGGTGCAAGCCTAGATACCAACTATGTGTTCGGCAACGCCGGCTTTGAAAAGGAGATTAGATTCAAAGCTCCTGGAAGCACTCCCGCCAGTCTAGATGTCTATGATGTCGATGGTTTACAAAGCGTTGCTAATACTTACCTCCCGGAGATCAGTTTTCCCAACAATTGGCAGATTGCCTACTCTGAATACAACTCTGCCAGTTGCAGCAGTTCCTATCAAGCTACATTTTATACCATCTATCTGCCAATCATGGCACTTGGTATCATAGGGGGCTCAGACCTCAATGATCTGGCGTTTGTGGTATCCACTTCTGTAGACGCCAAAAGCTTCTTTAGCAATGGGCTGTCCGATATTGGGGGTTTGACGGGCTTTGGCTTAAGCAATCCCTGTAAGTGCAATGTAGTACCGGTGGGTTGTGGAGAGACCT
>CAZHOC010001034.1:0-2876 GCA_964534295.1 uncultured Bacteroidia bacterium
CAGGCCCAAGCACAAAAAGACTTAGGTCCTCAGGTTTGTATTTTTCTTTAATATCGGTGGTCGGCATGCCGATTTCCGAAACTTCCAACAGAGAGCTGGGGCCAAAATCTTCGCTAGAATGGTTGTCTAAGGTACGGCGAGCGATCAATTCTACAATGTTACGATCCTCATCATAGAAGTAGATCGCATCTGCTTGCCAATTGCTGAAGTCTTGAATCTCATGCCCTTGGAAGGTCAAAATCTCCACTCGCTCCTTGAGCCAAGCTAAGGCTATTTGACTTTGATTATGAGGGATATTGATGGCAAAATGATAGGGATGGGCGTTCGGCGCAGCCTGCAAACGAACAAAAGTCTCTCCTATCCGAAAACGATAAGAACCATCTGCAACTTGGCGTACCTCTAAGCCCAAAACATCTCCGTAGAAACGGCATTGTTGTTCAAGTCGAGAGGTGTATAGGGTAAGGGCTTTGACGTACATATTGGGTTATGCTTGCCCTAATAAGCAATCCGCCTAGTCTTTTGTTACTTTTTTTCAGCATTGTTTTCATAGCTAGATTTTCTAATACGTCGAATTAGTCTCTGAGATAGGGCAAAAATTATGCAATCGAAAGTATGAGCTAGGCATATTAGGTTTAGGCTGAACCATACTTCCATAAACACAATATGCACGCCCTTTTTAAATCTCTTTTTTCTCTTTTTCTGCTCAGTTTGTGTCTACTAGCTTGTCGGCCTGAGCGGATAAACAATCAGCAAATAAGCCTTCGTACCCCCATTTTTGAATGTGGAGAGTATGAAATAGGTAGCTTTGGCTCTCTCTTCCATCCCTTTACTGATATTGGCAGTTTTGGGGAATATGTTGCTTTTGTAAGGCAGGATACGCTATACCTCAAGACAAGGATACGAGGCTTGGCGCTTAAAAAATATGCTTTGACGGTAAGATCCATGCTGAGTCGGGAGAATGAATTATTGATCGTGGCAGAAGAGGGAATTTATCGTTTGGACGATACATTAGAACCACAGCTACTCTTGGATAGGGAAGTAACAGATATAGCGATCGGACCCGATGAAGAGTTATTATTTATCGATGAAAATGCCTCGCCCTTTCGAGTTTGGGCCTTTGATCTTTTGACAAAGGAAGTAAGGGGATATACTGAGCCCTATGAAACAAATTTCGGGGCCGTGCCGGCTGAATTGATCGTCAGTGAGGAAGGCTCAATTTGGATTCGTAATCAGCAAAATAATTTGATCCGCTATCTGTCAAAAGATTCCTCTTTTGTTTATGAGGGGGAGAACGCTATTGAATCACATTTGGAGGGTTTTACAAGCGTGAGCTTGCTTGATAGCCCTGATGGCTTGCTGGCTTGGCTCAAAAAAGAGGATCAGTTCGTCTTTTTTTATCAGTTTGTAGAAGGTGAATGGCAGCAATTATACTTCAGTGATCTACGCATGACAAATGGCTTGGACGCCCTGATTCGCTTTGCGGAACCCAGTAATATGCTTTGGCTAGACAGAAGATTGTATATCGCTTGCGACAAGGGAGTGATTCGCTTTGATTTAGGAGAGCCTGGAAGCCCGGTATTAGCGTATGATTTGATTCAAGATCCGGCATTTGCATGGCCCTCGATTGCGAATCTACACCAAAAAGAGCCCGGACATTTTTATCTAATCAATGGAGGTCGTCAAGTAGAAATTGATTGTCGATAGCAAAAGAAAAAGTCCGCAATGGAGATAAAAACTCATTGCGGACCCTCTAATTTTTAGGCTAAGCTTTTATTGCCAAGGCACTCTTTCACTGGGGTAATAATTAATTCCCATCGCTTCAAAGCGTGCTTTTTGCTTGCCCAGTCGTACTTTATAGGTTTCCCAATCTCTCACGCTAGCAGGAGACCAAGCGATCTCGGCTATGCCTGGGAGACGAGGGAAGACCATGTATTCAGCTTCGGTGATATTGCTTACGGTTTCACTCCAAAGAGGGGTTTCGATCCCTAAGATGTTGTCGCGACCAATATTATCGGTATAGGTCGTCGGTTCCCAATTGTATGAGTCATCTACTTCAATATAAGCAGCCCAATGCAAGCCATATTTGGAAGTAGAATCATATTGCATATCCAAATAAACGCGCTTGGCGGGCGACATAATGACCTTGGTGTTTTGGGCTACTGCGGCTTGGGCGTTTTCTTCGCTGGCCCAAAACTGCGGGATAGACGATTCTGCTAGTTTCGCGGTTACAATTTCGTCCCAGCCGACCATGATCTTATTGTGATTATGCACAATCCCTTGCATGCGTTCCACGAAGGGGATATAGTCCTCAGGAGCGGTGGCATGAGTCTCATCACCCCCAACATGTATATATGGCCCAGGAGTGATCGCCGCTAATTCTCTGATTACATCATCAGCAAAACGATATACCACCTCTTTGTCCGTACAAAGGGTACTAAAGCCTACTTCGATACCAAAATGAGGCTTAGGATTGGGGTCTTTGGGATTACAGTTAAGTTCTGGATAAGCCACCAAAGCGGCATTGGTATGGCCAGGCATGTCAACCTCCGGGATGATGGTGATTTGACGTGCCATGGCGTAGTTGACAAGCTCTGTATACTGCTCTTGGGTGTAAAATCCCCCTTCGGTGCCACCTACCTCGGTTTTACCGCCTACTTCGGTCAGCTTTGGCCAAGATTTGATCTCGATCCGCCATCCTTGATCGTCGGACAGGTGCAAATGGAGAGTATTAAGTTTGTAAGTCGCTATCTGGTCGATAAAGCGTTTAACTTCTTCAACGGTAAAGAAGTGGCGCGCCACATCAAGCATAGCGCCACGGTATTCGTACTCAGGATAATCTTTGATTTCACCAGTAGCCATCCGCCAGGGGCCGCTTT
>CAZHOC010001035.1:0-2874 GCA_964534295.1 uncultured Bacteroidia bacterium
CAATCCTTATCAAGTAAGAAATTACCAAGACAGTAGTTGGCGTAAAAGCGTTCTCGGAGAGATCCCCAAACTCAATCATAGCGGTGAACCTCCCTCTTACAGCCTTGCTGCCGATAAAAGTGTGATGATCCTTTCCCTCGATCGCTCCGATAGTTATGGCGAGCGAGATTTATATGTCTGCTTCAAAGAGGGGGATTCGTGGAGTGCTCCTAAGCATTTAGGGGCTGATGTCAACACTTGGGGAGAGGAAATTACTCCCTATCTGATGGCGGACAATGAAACCTTGATTTTTGCCAGTTCTGGAAGGCCTGGCTATGGTCAAGTGGACCTTTATATGAGCGTTCGGCAAAGCAATACCTGGACTGACTGGAGTGAGCCTCTAAACTTAGGACCTGGTATAAATGGCAAATATTGGGACACGCATTATTTACCGCTTAAAAATCCTCGTCGCGCCTAT
This sequence comes from uncultured Bacteroidia bacterium, assembly GCA_964534295.1. Taxonomy (GTDB): domain Bacteria; phylum Bacteroidota; class Bacteroidia; order J057; family J057; genus JBCAWW01. Next base: position 458 of record CAZHOC010001035.1, read on the forward strand.
ATGGCAAAACAAGACAGCAGTGGTGATTTCGATCTCTACACCGTTCGCATCCCAGAAGACTACGAGGCATTGGGGATTGCTCGAGTATTTGGCACTGTCCGCAATCAAAAAAATGGAGCCCTACTTTCGGGAAAAGTCTCTATCAAAGCGCTAACGGGAGATTCTTTGGAAGTCGAAGTTGCCACCCTCAGTCCTGCGCAAGGCTATCAAACCCTCTTGCCCTTTGGCAAGGCCTACTCCATTCACGCCAATGTGTTGGGTTATTTTCCCATAGTGGATACGCTCGATATGCGTGCCTTGGATCGTTTTCGAGAAGTGCAACAAGATTTATGGGTTAGGCCTTTAGAAATTGGGCAGGTCATCCAACTGCGAGAAGTCTACTTCAAAAGAGCGCAGGCTGAGATGCTAGCGGAATCCTATCCTGAATTGGATCGCTTGGTCTTACTCATGCAAGCCTTACCCAATCTCAAGATCGAAATTCAAGGTCATACCGATAATATCGGCCAGCCAGAGGAACTACAATTTTTATCTGAAGATAGGGCGGAGACCGTCAGAATCTACCTATTGGACCATGGTATAGCCGCGGATCGCATTAGTAGTCAAGGCTTTGGCGCTACTCGACCCGTTGCTAGCAACGAAAATCCTGCCACCCGCCACCTCAACCGCAGAGTCGAATTTGAAATAATCTCCCGCTAATAAGCAGCTATTTGCTTCCTTTATGCGTCTATGATACACGGACTTCGCTGCTACTATGTCCCTACTACTATACTACTCGCACGAGCCCTCGGTTAAACCGAATTGCGAGTGTATATGTATCAAAGACTCATTCAATCTTATCCATATCCATTTTATCTCTTGAGCCTCAGTATGTTGCTCGTAGGGATGCCGCTTAGCCGTGCTTTGATGAGTATCGGGATGGGAGTCATGGCCTTTAGTGCCTTAATCGAGGGGCGGCGAGAGGATAAAATCAGACGTTTGAAAAAGAGACCCTATGCCATTTGGTTTGCAGGTTTGGCGCTGGTTTTTGGCTTGAGTCTCGTCTATTCAGAAAACGCCCAAGGAGCTTATTCTATGCTCCTGATGTACGCTCCGGTCTTAATTATTCCGATTGGAGTGGCAGTGTTTCCCCCCTTGCCGGTGATTTGGCGCAAACGACTCGTCCAACTCTTTATTATTGCTTGCTTGACTGCCTCATGCCTTAGTATGGCGATGGGACTGATCGAGAGCATCCAAGCCGGAGAGGCTTTTGCCTTCAAGTATTTTTACTATTCCCAATTGACCAGCTATCTCCAACTCCATCCAGCCTATTTTACCCTTTTTATTGGACTAGCGATTTGGGGACAATTTTGGTGGGTTGGCGAACAAATGCGTGCTTCTCAAAAAGTCAATTGGTATCTCACAGCTTTGATCTCTCTCTGGCTCTTGACCTTTATGGTCCTTTTGGCTTCCCGCATGCAGTTATTAGCTTTTTTGCTAGTAAGTAGCGTGGCTGGATTCTTCTACTTATACCGCTTAAAATTATTAATTGAGGGTGGGGTAGTAGCAGCCGTTTTATTGCTGCTTGGTATTTCTTTGCTTATGGCTTCGCCGAACGCTAGTTCGCGCATGAAGGGGCTAGTTGATAAACAAGCCTTTACTCAAGACAAGCATATTTCTAATAATTCCATTACGATCCGGCGCGCCATTTGGGGGGCATCCTGGGAAGTATTCCTACAAAACCCTGTGGTGGGTACGGGAATCGCAGACGTACAGAGTGATCTTCAGGCCCAGTATCATGCCAATGATTATGAGTATGGTGCTAGCCGTAGGCTAGGGCCTCATAGTGCGTATTGGGCTACCGTTTTGGCTACTGGTATCCTCGGTTTGATCTATCTTTTCCTGCTGTTTGGCTTTGGGGCTTGGCTTTCTTGGCAAAAGCAAAACCCACTCTACTTGGCAGTCTTGATATTTTTTGGCTTGAGTAGCCTTACTGAATCCATGCTTAGCAGACAATGGGGGATAGTCTTTTTTGCCCTTACCACAGCCCTTATGTTGTTTGGGGGTATAGGTCAGCTTGCACAAAAGGGATCAAAGCCAGTATTACTGCCGGGGCATAAAGTGTTTCCCGCACGATAAGGTCATGGGTAAGTAGGCCTACGGCGCCATTTTTTTGTTTGCTGTTGGCTTTGCCGAACACTTTGTCGTCCGCTACGCCTAGCTCAATCCCTTTTCTCACCATGGCTGCGATTTGTGGAGGAAGGTAAAATCCAGCCGTACGGCCTAGACCCAAGCGTTCTCCGTCGGAGACACACATCCACGCAAAAGCCAACATACCCTGCTCATCATCGGCTATCCCGCCTTCAAGCCCTACCCAATAATCTGCCTCGGGATACTCGCTTATGGCATTGTTTACTCTATTGATTGCCCCTAATTTGGTT
>CAZHOC010001036.1:0-2874 GCA_964534295.1 uncultured Bacteroidia bacterium
TATTAACTGCAAAATACAGGAATCCTAGTTTATAATCATTCCAAATTAGAAGATTCTAACACGTTCCCATTACTGCCTATCGCCTGATAATCAGCGCTCACTTAGCCTTAGCACCAACTGATTTAAGAATGAGAAGCGATCTTCGGAGATATAACATTTCCACATACAAAGCTCCGAATTGATCATACAAGTTTCTTTTTGCCTACGACCGATCAAATAGCCTTCTGGCAAAATGCGTTTGTAAAAGCGTAGATGCTCCTCTCTAAAACTCATATAGCCGTAATTAACTCCTTTTTGGAGCAGCAGCTGCATGGCCTTGAGGATCAGCTGTAATACCAGAAAACGAGAATAAGGTCCTTCATTGCGAACCGCTAATCGCCAACCGGAAAAAAATGACCCGCCTTCGAGTGGCTCAGAGGTCAAATCCTCCTGAAAAATTTCGTAGTTATAAATCTCTTCTGGTAGCGTTCCTATGGTTACGGAAAGAGTAGCTTGAATTTCTCCTTTATATCTCGCCACCAGAATGTGAGTATTGGGAGAAGCATCCAATTCTGGATTATGGATGAGCCGTTTAGAGGGATTGGGCTTGCATATTCCTCTCCTAATATAGGTTTCATAGGTGATTTGATGCACGACATCCAAGTCGGCAGCATCGGTGATCGGGTAGACGTAGAGCCGATCAGAAGACTGTGTAAATTTCATATGGAGCAAGTTTGGGTGTGGCTGAAAAAGCTTTATTTCATATAGGCTTGGGGGGTTTCTTAGCGGATACAGAAAAGATTCCACAGGCTCCAAAAATTTCCTGCTCATCGCAAGCCTTTTGGATATCGTCGATAAGACTTTGGGGATCATCGCCCCCTTGTAGAATAATTTCTTTTTTAAAGAAGGTAGTAAGCTCTAAAAAGGTCTTGAGACTCAGAATATCAGAGTTTACCATCAATACATCTGTTACAGGATCTTGGAGTCCGGCTTGGAGCATGAGGGAGCGTAGCGCTTTGCCTATCAGCCTATTACCACCAAGCTTGGCTTGATGGATTTTTGCAAGTTCACAAAGCTCTTCAAAAGCGGGAATGCTTGGCTCTAAAAAAAGCCACTCATCATTCACATCTAAAATGTTGATGATTCCACCGGGTTTCAGGGATCTGTACATCGAGGCTAGAGCCCTTTCGGGATGCGCTAAATGCTGAAACAAAAACCGACAGTAGATATAGTCGAAGCGTTCCCCGAAGGGTAAGTCATAAACATCTCCCTCGACAAAGTCTATTTGCCTTCCTTGGTTACGTGCTAAACCTTTTGCAATCCTTAAAAGGGTCCTATCTTGGTCAATTCCAGTTACAGTACCTCCTTGAGGAACGACAAAATCGTGAATTAGACCAGCAGTTATACCAGGGCCACAAGCTGCATCTAAAACATGCATACCTGTTGTCAAACCATGCCTTTTCATGAATGCAATTTCTTGCTTAGGCATAGCGCCCGCCTGCTTTTGTAGACGTTCTAATTCTATTTCTTTTTCCTCTAGGCTAGAAAGTACATAGGTTCCCTTCAGACGCTTTGCGCCTGAGATCCTCTTTCTATTTTCTGCCATTAAATCCTCTTACCTATTGTGTTAAATCAATGATAAATGTGCCTATTTTCTCAAGGGTGTCAATTCTCTGAACACTTATTTAAAAAAGTATTTTGACAGAAGAAAATAAATAGAGGATTGAATAAACGATCAAGTTATAACTGGCTGATAATCAGTAGGAGGGAAAAATTTATACCTATTTAAGATGCTTGCATAGGCAAGGTAAAGCAAAAAGTAGCGCCTTTATCGACTTCGCCTTCGGCCCAAATGACTCCTTCATGTCTTTCGACGATTTTTTGAATGAAGGCCAGACCTACGCCATTACCCTCAAAATCGGTGTCTTCATGTAGACGTTTGAAGGGTACAAAGAGATTTTCAATTTGGGTGGAATCAAAGCCTACCCCATTGTCTTGGATTTGATAAAAATAGTGCCCGTATTCGTTGGTTTTACCTTTAACAGAAATATGAGTAAGTCGCTGATTTTGAGTATACTTAAGCGCGTTACTGACTAAGTTTACCACTACCTGCCTGATCATAGCGGGATCACCATTGGCGGCTTGTAAAGGGTCTAATTCAAACTCTATTTCGCGGCCGTTTTCTTGAGGTCTGAGCTCTTGATATACTTCCTTAAACAAAGAAGTCATATCCAGTTTTTGTGGCTTAAGCGGTTCGTTTATGGCCTTGGAGAAGGTCAGAATATCCTCCACCAACTGGTTCATTTTATTAGCGTTGTCGATGATCGCAGTGGTAATTTCCTTTGTATCCTCATCAGCGCCTTTCTTTCGGCTCAAGATGGTGCTAAGCCCAAGCATGTTGCGAATCGGCCCCCGTAAGTCATGGGAAACAGTATAGCTAAAGCTTTCCAGGCTTTGATTTAGGGTTTGCAGCTCCTCCGTCTTTTGAGAGAGCTGGCTTTCTCGGAGTTCGATTTTTTTGCGAAGGAAAAATTCGCGTAGCTGACGCCGATCTTGTGCCAGGGCAAATAGGATTACTAAGATCCCGACTACATAACTATTAGATAAGAATCCAAATCTTTCGGCTCCCACATCTCCTCCTAAGATGAATAAGGCTAACGAGGTGCCAATTAAGGCAGCGGGAATTAAATATAGTAGTGGCTTTTTGGCACCACCTGATATGATCAAACAAACAAATAAAGCGGTCAAAAAACCTACACTTACTCCATACTGATTTAGCAGGCTTGCAGATTCATCGATCAGCACAGTAAATGCAATGCCAGACATCATCAATAATGCCCCAGCCATATTGCAAATATTGAGCGCAATGGAGAGTCTGGGAAATCGATCAGCAAA
>CAZHOC010001037.1:0-2867 GCA_964534295.1 uncultured Bacteroidia bacterium
ATTTTCAATTTGATAATCGACTTATCATATCTAGAAAAAAATACAGGCATCCAAGATGGTAAATTATTGATCTTTAGGTATTTATGATTTTTGGGGCGCTTGGAATAGCCTTTGCCATATCATCATTGTCCATCAAACACATAGCTTTTAAAGCTCAACTTAATTATGAAAAACCTAAAAATATCTCTCTTTGCGCTCATGATCGCCGCTCTTACATTAGTAGCATGTAATGGTGATAAACTCGCGGAGCTAGAAAAACGCAACAAAGCGCTTAACGAACAAACCGCCCTTCAGGATTCTCTATTGAATGACTTTATGAGTTCCTTCAATGCGTTTGAAGACAATTTGAGTCTGATCAAAGAGAAAGAAAATCTCATCTCAATGGAAACTTCTGATGATGAGTTAGCTCCTGATCAGAAGGAACGAATCCTTACTGACATCCAAATGATCAACGACCTTCTCGATGAGAACCGCAATTTGATCGCGGAATTGACTGAAAAAGTAGAAGGGAATGATGGTAAGGTGCGTGAATTTCGTCGTATGGTTTCACGTCTTAAGAAAGACCTTGAGTCTCGTGATGAGGAAATCAATACCATGAAAGAAGAGCTTGTGGCGCTAAACTTTGAAAAAGAAGAATTACATATCAGAGTTGATACCCTCCGTGGTCAAAATGAGCGTCTAGTTGCGCTTTCTAATAATCAAGCCCAGACAATTCAGGCTAAGGAAGAAGTATTGGCTCAACAAACTGAGGAGATCAACAATCAGACAGCCCGTCTTAATCAAGCGTTCTACGTAGTAGGTACTGAAAAAGAACTCAAAGCTATGAACGTGCTTGAAAAAGAAGGGGGGGTGATCGGCATCGGTCGTACAGCCAAGCTTTCTCAAAATTTTGACCCGAATGCCTTTACCGCAGTTGACATTACCGATTTCGATCGCATCCCAGTAGAAACAAAAAAGATGAAGCTGGTAACGGCTCACCCATCAGATGCCTACGCCGTCAACGAAACCGAAAAAGGACACGTTGAAAGCCTCGAAATTACTGACCCAGAAAAATTCTGGTCTGCAAGCCGCTACTTAGTAGTTGTGTTAAACTAGAAAATCACTCTTCGGAGACTGATATATAAATTAGGAAGTATCGTATTTGCCTTAATGTGGGGGCCCATTCCGATCGGAATTGGGCCTTTTTCTTTTTAGATGCTTTCCTATGCTATTTATGTAAAGTCGCCTATGTGTCAGTGCCAATTACATAAGTTTTTTATCTTGCAGCCAAATCATATATCTACATGTCCAAAACGCTTACTGTAAACAACGAGATTTCAAAACGCGCTGCTGATAATATCAGAATTTTGTCTGCTGCGATGGTTGAGAAAGCTAAATCCGGACACCCGGGTGGGGCAATGGGCGGAGCTGACTTCGTACAGGTGCTTTTTAGTGAATTCTTGACCTATGATCCTGATGATCCTACTTGGGCTCACCGTGATCGATACTTTCAGGATCCTGGGCATATGTCCCCCATGCTATATTCTATTTTGCATCTTACCGGTGATTACAGCCGTGAGGATATAGAAAATTTCCGCCAGTGGGGTAGTGTCACCCCTGGACACCCAGAGAGAGACGTTCAGCGCAGAGTAGAAAATACTTCAGGTCCTCTTGGTCAAGGCCACACTTTTGCAGTTGGCGCGGCTATCGCCGAACGCTTCCTCGCCACTCGTTTTGGTGAATGGATGAGTCATAAAACCTACGCCTACATTTCTGATGGAGGTATCCAAGAAGAAATTTCCCAAGGAGCTGGGCGTATCGCTGGTTTCCTAGGCCTTTCCAATCTGGTAATGTTTTATGATTCCAATGATATCCAACTTTCTTCTACCGTCCCTGACGTGAGCAACGAAAACGTGGCGATGAAGTATGAGGCTTGGGGCTGGAAAGTAGTTACGATTGATGGCAATGATCAAGATGCAATTCGCGGAGCGCTTAGAGAAGCGCAAGCCGAAACGGATAAGCCCTTCTTGATTATTGGTAAGACCATCATGGGCAAAGGAGCGGTTACCGAAGAAGGCGAAAGCTTTGAAAAAGAAGTGGAAACCCATGGTCAGCCTCTAACAGGAGCTGGTGCTTCATTTGCCAACACAGTAAATAATTTAGGCGGTAATCCTGAAGATCCATTTGCGGTTTTTGAGGATGTTACCGCCTATTGGGAGGAAGTCGCCGCTGCGAAAAAAGCGCAAGTAGCGGAGCGTAAGCAAGCGGAAGCAGAATGGCGTGCCGCTAACGCTGATTTAGCAGCCAAACTTGATCAGTTCTTGAGCGGTGATGCTCCTAAGATTGATTATGCGGGCATCGCTCAAAAAGCTAATAGCGCCACTCGTAATGCCTCAGGAACTGTATTGGCACACTTTGCTGATCAGGTAGAAAATATGATTGTGTCTTCAGCGGACCTTTCAAATAGCGATAAAACCCAAGCCTTCCTAAATAAAACTACCCACTTCACTAAAGGAGACTTTAGCGGTCAGTTTTTGCAGGCGGGTGTATCTGAATTGACGATGGCTTCTTTGGCGATTGGTATGGGATTGCATGGTGGAGTAGTTGCTGCTTGTGCGACCTTTTTCGTCTTTTCTGACTATATGAAGCCTTCTCTGCGCTTAGCAGCCCTTATGGAAGTGCCAACCAAATTTATTTGGACGCACGATGCCTTTAGAGTAGGGGAGGATGGACCTACCCACCAGCCGGTAGAGCAAGAGGCGCAAATTCGACTGCTGGAGCAATTGCATAATCATTCTGGTAAGCCAGGCTTCTTGGCCTTGCGTCCGGCTGATGCAAACGAAACTACAGTTGCTTGGAAAATGGCCATGGAAAATACCCATACGCCA
>CAZHOC010001038.1:0-2867 GCA_964534295.1 uncultured Bacteroidia bacterium
CGAATACCAATGCTACTTTTACCGGACCTTTTGTCAATGCTTTCTGGGACTTTGGTGCTGGTTCGACTCCCGCAACGGCTACAGGCTTTATCCTACAAGCTGAGTACAATACGACAGGTCGCAAAGATATCATCCGTGGTGCCGATCAATATGCAGGTTTTGCCAATATTATCGTCGAAAACACCCTTGAACCGCTTGCGAGCACCAATGCGCCTCAAATGGCAGGTGATTATGTGATCTGTGCGGGTTCTACTATCGATTTTTCAGCGATTAATGGGGCTTCGGGCTATGTTTATTACTGGGATTTGGATGGGGCGGCTACGCCGAACACTTATACCGGGACTACCTTCCAGTCTCTTAACAACGTCACTTTTAACTTTCCCGGTACTTACGACGTGCAATTGCAATATCAAACGGATTGCTGCGGTTTGACTCAAGCTGATACGGTTACCATTATCGTGGAGCAGCAACCTGCGGTAACGGTTCCCGATGATGCTTTCTGTGCTGGTACTGGTGGAGTAACCTTATCTGCCGTAGGTGCAGCAGCTAGTTATAATTGGGCGCCTTCTACGGGCCTTAGTTCTAATACCGGTAATTCAGTAGTAGCGAACCCTACTGCTACTACTACCTATACTATGACAGCTTTCAATGCCTCAGGCCTATGCTACAATGTTGACAATGTCACCGTTACAGTTAATGACCTGACGCTAAACGCAAGTACCGTAGCTCAAGGCTGTTTACCCGATGGGCAGGCAAATGTCGTGGCTACCGGAGGTAGTGGTAACTACTCTTATCAGTGGCAAACTACTCCGGTGCAGACTGCTTCAACCGCCACTGGACTAATGACAGGGACCTATGAGGTGCTCGTTACTGACCTAGTTACTGGTTGCGTAGATTCAATATCCACTTTGGTGGGTACTAGTCCTGCTACCCTGAATTCTCTGATTATCAATACGGTCAACGCAGACTGTAATGGCCAAGCAAATGGAACCGCAACTGTTGCGGTAACAGGAGGATCAAATAATTATACCTATGCCTGGGCTCCTGCGGGAGGAAATCTTCCGACAGCAACTGGCCTAGCAGCCGGAACTTATGATGTTACTGTTACGGATAATACTACCGGTTGTACGACCACGAGTCAAGCCGTGATTGCTGAACCTGCCCCGCTGGCAATTTCGCTCTTGAGTTCGACGGAGTCGGACTGTAATACCTTTGGCGACATCACTGTCAATGCTAGTGGAGGTAACGGACCTTTCGATTACCAATGGAATACGGGAATCAACGATACCTTGAACTCACTAGATAGCCTTGGGCCAGGAACCTATACGGTTACTGTTACTGACCAATCCGGTTGTGTAGAAAACTTGCCTGTAACCATAAATGGGCCGCAATCTCCAGTGGTATTGACTGCTGTGAGCCAAGCAGACGCTTCCACTTGTATCGCATCTGATGGAACCATAACTGTATCAGGTGCGGGTAGTGGCGGAAACATAACCTACAGCTGGGATAATGGTCAAACGGGAACCACTGCAACTAATCTGACTCCAGGTAGCTATACGGTTACTGCTACGGGTAGTAATGGCTGTACAGATGTACTAGGCTTTACCCTTGGACCAGTTTGTCCGCTACCAGTAGATTGGCTGGGCTTTAGTGCTGAAGCCGAAGAAAAAGCCATCCGTTTGGATTGGACGACTTTGGCAGAATACGATAATAATGGCTTCTGGATAGAACGTAGTTTAGATGCTGAAAATTTCGAGCGACTGGACTGGAAAGCGAGTGAAGCAGTTAGTGGGGGAGGGGCAGAGTATCGATATTTTGATCGAGACGCTATTCCACAACAATTATATTATTATCGACTAGAACAAGTTGATCGTAGCGGGCAAAGCTATTTTTCTGAAATAAAATCTGCTAAACTGTTGACTGATAGACAATTGTCTGTGTTGGACGTGTATCCGGTACCAACTAAAAACTGGGTATACGTAAATATCTATAGTCAAGAGTCGCAAAAGCTTGAACTCATTCTCACAAATGCCTTGGGACAAAGAGTGAAAAGCATTAACTTATTTGTCGAGCCTGGTAGCAATCAGATCGAAATTTCGATGGAAGAATTTGCTAGCGGGATGTACATCGCAACTTTTGAAAGCCTTAACGGTACACATTCCGAATGTAAAATTATCAAGGAATAAAAATTTGTGTTGAGGTTTTGGTTAGAGTGCCGGTCTACCTTTTGGTGGATCGGCTTTTTCTTGTGTAGATTGTAGCCTTATGTGGAAAGGAAGAAAGTTTTGGAGCTGGTTAGCTCAGGTCCTAATGTGGTGTGCGATCTATTTGTTAATTAGCCCATTGCCATTAGGCTTGGGAGGAGTTGCCTTATATCCTTATGCCCCAGCTACCGTTTCGATTGTTATTCTCTACAGTTTATTGCTGCATGCATTTATCTTCTATTCCTACACCTATTTCTTTTTTCCCCAATACCTAGTCAGTGCTTCAATCAAGTTTTACTGGACAGTAAACTTTTCCTATCTGCTGGGAATTAGTCTGTTGAAGACAATCCTCGACTGGTTGTTTACCTCCTGGGTATTAACATTCGCCGAAAAAGGCGTAAAAATCCTAGGGCTCGATCTGGAAAGCCAGATACTAGATGCTGATGCCTCGCCTTATACCTTCTTGAATTGGTTTTTGCTCAATTTGATGAGTACGGCCATGATCCTCCTTATCGTCAATGCCTATAACTTTATCAAAGATTGGTGGCAAAACCGAAGAGCGAGACAGAAGCTAGAAAATGAAAAGCTCAAAATGGAGCTTTCTGCCTTGAAGCATCAGATCAATCCTCATTTCTTATTTAATATTCTCAATGGCCTTTATGC
>CAZHOC010001039.1:0-2865 GCA_964534295.1 uncultured Bacteroidia bacterium
ATATATTAGTTTTTATATAAGAGTACATCATATATACATCATGGAGATGAATGATGCTCAAAAGACGGCTAAAAAAAACTAAAAGTTGTAAATTTCCTCAAAGCACTACTCGTATATGTCTGTCACAAGCAAATCCTATTTTACAGGTCTCAATATCCTGTTTTACGCCATGGCCGGTGGCCAAGCTATCTTTCTGATTGTAGCCTTTTACTTGCGTAGCCAAGGTGAAATGGGTCCAGAAGATGAGGAGCTTGGGCAAATCTTTTTGATAGTTGCGGCAGCAGTATTGGTTAGCACCCAATTAGCCTCTCGCTTCGTTATCGGTAAAAGGTTGGAAGCTATCCGCAGCCTAGGTCTGAGAAAAAAGATGGACCAATATAGGGGTGTATTTATCCTCCGTATGGCCTTGTTAGAAGGGCCAGCCTTGTTTTGCATCGTCGCCTATCTGGTTAGCGGCAACTTTTGGCTAATGGTATGTGGGATTGGTCTCCTAATACTCTTTCTGACTTACTATCCGAGTATCAATAAAGTAGTAAATGAGCTAGAGCTTGATTCAAGCGAACGTAATCTAGTCAATAATCCAGAGGCAATTATTGCTGATACTAATATCCGAACCTAATCAATCTTTTAAATAATAAACCCGACTATATGAAGTACTACCTGCTTTCCTCTTGTGTGCTCTTGAGCATGCTTCTTTTTGCCTGTAAAGGCAACGAGCCTGATGTGGTCAATGGTTTCATCATCCCATCGACTATTCTAGCCGAAAATGCTTCGGCTGCTGAGGCTACCTTAACAGTAAACCTTAATGGTACTATTAATGAGCCCATTACTGCCACTTATGAAATCCGCGAGGGCAGTGCCAAATTTGATACTGACCTTAAGGCAGGCTCTGGTGATCTTACCTTTGAGCCAGAAAATGCCACTACAACTTTACCAATTGAACTCATCGACGATGACGCTTTAGAGATTGGCGAAGATTTTGAAATCATCATTTCCTACGCTGGCCAGCAATGGGTAACTGCCGTTTCCATTACTGACAATGATGAAATAGAAGATATCATGAGAGACGCTGATGGATTTTATACCCCAGCCACTCACACTTCTATGGAACTCGTCTGGAGCGACGAATTTGATGGTAGCTCACTCAATGAGTCAGATTGGACTTACGAAATTGGAGATGGTTGCGACAAAGGTCTATGCGGCTGGGGCAATAATGAACTCCAAAACTACACTAATGATGTTTCTAATCTTAAGATGGAAAATGGTTTCATGACCATTACCGCTCGCAATGACAATAACCAGTACACCTCTTCTCGCATTATCACCCAAGGCAAGCAGGAGTTTCAGTTTGGTCGAGTCGATGCTCGCGCCAGAATGCCAAAAGGCCAAGGGATTTGGCCTGCTATCTGGATGCTAGGTAGCAATATCGATGATGTAAGCTGGCCAATGTGTGGAGAAATTGACATCATGGAAATCGTAGGTCATGAGCCAAATATCACCCATGGTACCGTACACTATGATGATAGTGGTTACAAATACAGCGGTTCTAGCTATACGCTCGTGGGCTCTGATTTCTCCGATGAGTTTCACGTTTACAGCATTGTTTGGGACCGTAATATCATTACTTGGTATATCGATAATATTCCCTTCAAGACTTTCCGTAAGGACAATATTGGTACCTATCCATTTAATCAGCCCTTCTTCTTCATCTTCAATATCGCTGTTGGCGGTAATTGGCCAGGTGATCCAGATGGTAGCACTGTCTTCCCGCAAGAGATGGTAGTTGATTATGTGAGAATCTTCCAGTAGCGGCTTCGCCGAACGCTAGATTCCATTAGCCTCAATTGAGTGATTCTCAGTTGAGGCTATTTTTTTGGCCCATCAATAAAACAGAAAGCGGAGCTACAATGATATGTAGCTCCGCCTATTTTGTGGCCTAAAATTAGGCTTCTTTTACTTTTTGTACAGATCAATATAATACTGATCCAGCTCCTCTGAATCTCCATACTTGACCCTTAGTTCCGCAAGGCGGGAAGTAAGATCCGCTACCACCTCTGCGTAAGCGGGATCGTCATAGACATTTTTCAACTCCAAAGGGTCTTTCTTACGATCATATAGTTCCCACTCATCTACATCATTGTAAAAGTGGGCCATCTTGTATTCTGTAGTAACGATGCCATAGTGGCGCTTGACCATATGCACGGCCGGATACTCATAGTAGTGATAGTAAACTGAGTTACGAGTCCATTGCTCCTGATTACCTGTCAACAAGGGCATGAGACTTTCGCCTTGCATATCTTCAGGTGCAGTGATGCCAGCCATCTCTAGGAAGGTCTGAGCGAAATCAAGGTTTTGTACCATTTCCTCAGTAGTCGTACCAGGCTTAATCTCATTAGGCCAGCGCACCATCAGAGGCGTTTTGAAGGACTCATCATAGATAAAGCGCTTATCAAACCAACCATGCTCTCCTAGGTAGAAGCCTTGATCAGAGGTGTAAATGACAATCGTATTTTCGGCCAAGCCACTTTCATCAAGATAGTCCAACACTCGACCTACATTATCATCTACCGAAGAAATACAACCCAAGTAATCCTGCATATATCGCTGGTACTTCCACTGCATTTTTTCTTTATCGCTCAGTCCTGGCCAATTCGCTTTGAACCAATCATTGATAGAATCCAACACTGGATCATAAATGGCCTTTTGCACCTCATTCACTCGATTTAGAAAGGGACCAGTAAAGCCATCAATACCGCCCCAGCCTACAGGAGGCACATCTGGTTCGACTCCACCCATTTCAGCAATCGTAGTCGGACGAATCTTGGAATCATGACCAGATCGGAAGAGCGTTAGGGAAAGAGTGTA
>CAZHOC010001040.1:0-2865 GCA_964534295.1 uncultured Bacteroidia bacterium
TAACAAAAAATAAGCACCCCATATATCGTCTATATATGCGTCCATATATGGACGATCTTGCTGTCTATTCGCTCTAATCCGAACTTTCGCCTGCGGCGACTGGCAAAAGGATAAAAGGATAGATCCCTCACTCCGTTCGGGCCAAAAGCGAAGCCCCCCTACAAAGCCGTCCTGGAGAGGCGCAGCCCGTAACGGTTGACGCGGTAATTGGGATGGACGCTGAAGCGAATCGCTACCCCACAATGCTGCTCCTCATTGTCCCAACTACCCCCGCGTATGACACGGGCGCGGCCTGATTTTGGGCCTTGGGGATCAGATAAGGGCCCCTTTGGAAAATCTCCATACCAATTCCCACACCACTCCCACAACTGCCCACTCATATCGTAGAGGCCAAGCGCATTGGGGAGGCGTAGGGCGTTATGATGTGTTTGTCGAAAGCTGTTGTCCCTATACCAGCCCACTTTGCCGAGACTAGCCGTTCCTGAGTAGGGATATGCTTCTGCTCTCGCGCCACCAAGGGCCGCATATTCACACTCCGCCTCTGTAGGCAAACGAAAACCATCTGCGCCCTTGATCGCTCGCACCCACCACTTGAGATCATCATAATCACTAAGGTTATTCGGATCCTTGCGATTTTTGTCGATCTCATAGTAGGGCTGCAATCCCATGCGACGGCTCAGTTCGTTGCAAAACTCCAAACTGTCATACCAAGAGACATTTTCTACGGGTCGATCTGGACTTTGCCAATGGGCAGGATTTTTACCCATCACCTCCAACCAGAGGGCTTGACTGACTTGATGTTGGCCCAAGTGGAAGTCGCTAAGTCTGCACTCGACTTTATACCTAAGCAGGAAGGTACCACCCTGGATCTCGATCATGTCGAACGATAAGTCTCGATAGGGGATACTATGGCGATGAATTTGCAGTTGGATAAGCGACATGAAACAAGTTTAACAAAAATTAGGCTTATCGAAATGAATTGTTTGCGGAGGGTCGATTTTGAGTATCACCTCGCTCTACATCCAGTAGGATGACTGGGTTTCGAGTAGGAAGCCATAAAGTCAGTCATACAGCTGACTTTAGCATCCAAAACCTAAACACCGCCAAATGACGGTGTTTATCATCCAGGGCAGATTTCTTTGCCATTATTCCAAACACGCGCAAATGTACGGGTTTAGATTTTGGAATTCTCAATTCCCTCAAAATTGAGGGATTTAAGGGTATCCTCATCTTCGCATCCTAACTACCTCGAATTCGAGGTAATAAACTAATCCCCTGCCCTACTCCAACTTCTTCATCCCTGCTTGCACCGCCAGCCTCTCATACTGCGAGATCGCCGTTTTACAAAGCAACTGAAAGCGCTTCTCCTTGCTAGCGCCGGCCTCGATCATCACGCTATTGAGACTTTCGAGATTGGCGAGCACGCTGAGCTGCATCACGTCGGCCTGGTCTCGCAGATTGCCCTTCTTAGCTAGGCTGGGATTGGCCTCGCGCCACTCTTTGGCGGTCATCCCAAATACGGCCAGGTTGAGGAGATCCGCTTCGTTGGCATAGACGGCCACTTCATTAAAGCGTTGGGCTTGCTCTCTCAGGCGGGGGATCAGATGATCACGGATCGCGTCGGTATGGATGCGGTAGTTGACCTTGCTCAAAAAGCGGGAATAGTTCCAGCCCGAATTGATACGGATCGCTTCTTCCTCTTTGAGGCGCTTAAACTCCGTGATCAAATACAGCTTGAATTCCGGACTAAGCCAGCTCCCAAATTCAAAGGCGATATCGACATGGGCAAAGGTGCCGCCATAACGTCCCGAACGAGACTGAATCCCAATCGCGCCCGTCATCTCGATATATCGCTTCGCCGTAATCGCGTTGCGGTCGTCATTCGCAAAATCTCTAAAGTCGGTCATTTGACTGACTTTAAAATCTGGATTGTTTTGACGTTCCCAAGCAATCAAAAAACGAACCGTAGCAGAATTCCGAAACCAGTTCTGTATCACAATGGCCGCCCGTTGATTGTCCCGACTCTTGGCCATATCAGTCAAACTGATATAATCCTCCTCATTCACTCGTTTAAGCGCAATCTCTAATCCGTCAATATTGATCTGCTGCTTTGCCATAGCACGAATATAGTAAAAAGGGGCGGTCCCCCACCCTACTGGATGAGGGACCCAACCGCATGCGGATCACTATCAATTTCTTTGAGATGCGTACGGACCGTCCGTGGCGAAAGGCCTGTTAGGCGCGCGATATTGGCGGCACTGGCCTTTTCGTTAGGCGTTTGCAGGAGTTGCTGACGGGTTTGGATGATCCGCTGGCGGTTACGGGCTTTGACCGCCTCCCGCGCCTGCAACATCGGTTGATACGTACTACTGAAGCTATGTTGGTTGGCCCCGCCTTTGCTTTTTCTTTTGGGAGGGCCGCTGCGCGGAACGCTTATATCGTTGGCGGCGCGATAATCGGGAGCCGCATCATCCGTACTCAAAGGCTGGCGATTTTCGATTTCACTCAGGCGACGCTCGATCTCGGCCAATTGAGAGGATTCAGCATTTTCAGATTGAGCTTGCTTAAAGCCAATCGGTTGACTATAGTTCTGCGAAGCAAAGACCGAACTCCAGTCCTCCTTTCCCCAGCGAAATCCTTTAGCAGGCGACCAGCTACTCTTGCCTCCAAAACCAAGGCTTTGTAGGCTGTGTTGCCACCACATCCCTAGTGTGATGCGCAAGCGACCATGCTCGAGATAGGCACCGGCCTGAGATTTTTCGAGTACTTCCTCCTGCTCCTCCCGAAAATAGGGCAATGCAATCAATGCCAGAAAAAAGCACACTAAAAAAGTCGCGTGATAGATATAGCGCTGGATCATCATAC
>CAZHOC010001041.1:0-2863 GCA_964534295.1 uncultured Bacteroidia bacterium
TAGCATTTGCCTTCCAGGCAACGGTACGGTCACCCTAATCTTTAGTGATTTTTGTACGGAGGTCAATTATGATTCTCTGCGCATCTTTGATGGGCCAGATACGCTATCTCCTCAGATTGGCCCTGCTTATATGGGAACCAATAATCCCGGAACAGTTACTTCAACAGGACCTTGTCTTACCGTCAACTTCATCTCTGATGCCAATGTGTCTTGTACCGGGTGGACTGCTCAGTGGACAACTGATGTAGAGGCTCCGGTATTGCCGCCAATGACGGTACAAAATACGGCCCCTCCCTGTAGTACTAATACCGTTACGGTCAATTTTTCAACTCCGCTTCCCTGTGATTCCTTGGATTTATCCTCATTCCAGCTAAGTGGACCTGCAGGGAATCTTACTAGTGCTACCCCTCTTAATTGTGTGAATGGTTTTGCTACCCAAGTCCAATTGGGCATGAATCCCGGCGCAAATGCGAGTGGTCTGTATCAGGTTTCTTATACCAGTGCCTTCTTAGATGCTTGTGATAGCCTTTGGATTTTGACGACAACGGATACCTTTTTGGTCAATGATTGCCCCTTGGAGATGTACCTAGAGGCTGACCCTGATACAATCTGTTTTGGCAGTTGTGCAGACCTAACTGCAATGGTTAGCGGAGGAGATTTTCAAACTTATGGTTACAGTTGGACTCCTGCCTTTGGTAATAGTCCCGGACCTTTTACAGTTTGTCCGGACAGTACGACTACCTATTATTTGACAGTTAGCGATGGAGCGGGCTCCCCGCCAGTAACGGATTCGGTTACAGTCTATGTACTACCCAATCCAGTCGCACCAGCTGACACTGCGATTTGTCAGAGTGATCCAGCCTTTAACCTTAGCGGAACGCCTGCTGGTGGTAGCTGGTCCGGGCCGGGAATCATCGATCCTATAGCGGGCCTTTTTGAGCCGGATTCGGCTGGTGGAGGTATTCACGAAGTGATATATACAGACTCCCTTGGCTGCTCAGATAGCTTGTTGGTTGATATAACAGAAATAGATCCTGGTCCTGTTCAGGCAGCTTGTCCTGGTACTGCTCCATTTGGTATGATGGGCTTTAGTCCCATTGGAGGAGTTTGGTCAGGTCCCAACATTAGCCCTACGGGAGTATTTACGCCTCCGGCAACGATTGGCACTTTTACGGTTACTTATACCATCAATGGCTGTATTGCTACTAAAGAAATCTATATCGATTATCCGCTGATAACGCTGCCTGATACCATCTGTCAGAGCGAGGATGATTTTAATCTGACGGCTTCTCCTCCAGGAGGCATCTGGAGTGGACCGGGCGTCGAGGATTCTCTTACTGGGTATTTTGATCCTGGCAGCGCCAATCCCGGCGATAATATGCTGATCTATCGATTGTCAGGCTGTGCTGATACCTTTAATCTCTTCATTAAGGAAATCAATTTCCCTTGGGATAATGCCGCTTGCCCTATGCAGCCACCTTACAGCCTAGGCCCTGGAAACCCAGCAGGCGGAATCTGGGGGAGTGCATTAGGCGGGATCGTGGATAGTATCAACGGTATTTTTGACCCCGGCATCATGATGGGCGCCAATTTTACGGATACGGTTTATTACACTTTTGACGGTTGTACGCGCACCCGAGAGATCTATGTCATCCAGACAGAAATCGATTATGATACTGTCTATCGCTGTATGAATGAAGGCGAGATGGATCTTAATTTTGCCAATACTCGCCGCCGCCCGTGGGATGGGGATTGGAGTGGGCCAGGAGTCATCGATCCTGATAATCCTGGCATATTTGATCCTGCTGTAGCAGGTCCTGGAACGCATCTTTTGATATATGAAGCGAATACCTGTAGCGATAGCCTATATCTGACGGTTTATCCGCCGGCTGTATATGGTGATAGCTCAGTCTGTGAAATTACCTCCCCATTCGCGATTCCAACTCCTTCCCCTGGAGGACGCTGGAATGGTCCCGGTATTACTAGTCAAAGCCAAGGAATATTTGATCCTTCAGACGCTGGGGTAGGGGTGCACACGCTATTCTACACCTCTCCCTTTGGCTGTATAGATTCAATTGAGATGGAAGTTACAGCCCTGCCGCAGGTCAATATTTTAGACCTGGCAAGTCAGTACTGTTTTGTAGACTCTGCTTATGTCCTTACTGGCCTTCCCGCTGGCGGAACGTTTAGTGGGCCGGGTATCGTGGGCAATACCTTTAATCCTGCCTTGGCAGGAGCAGGCGGACCTTACCTGATTGCTTATACCGCTGGAGAAGGTGAATGCCAACGAACTGCTACTGCGATCACTGGTGTGAGTCCACCAATTAGTGTGGATGTGACCATAAGTGCTGATACCATCTGTCCAGGGGAGGTCGTCGAATTGTCCGCAGTCGCTAGTGGAGGCGGCACAGGCATATTTAATTACCTGTGGCAACCCATTAACCGTACTCAAAATACAGTAAGCATTGCCCCTCCAAATAGTACCACTTACAGCGTTCGTGTGAGTGACGGTTGCTCAGATGCTGTCACCGAAAGTGTGAGTGTTTATGTCCATCCAGATTATAGCTTGAGCTTCACTAGTAGTGATCCTGTTTGCTTTGGAGAGGAAGGCTGGTCCGCTATTCAAATTACCGGACCCAATGCCTACGATATCTTCTGGGATGTAAATCCCCCTCAGTCGGGAGATACCCTAAGGGCGCCTACAGACTTCAACTATGAGGCGATTGTTACCGACTTAAATACAGGCTGTGAGAAATCTGGTTTGACTGAAATCCCTCGTTGGCCTTATGTGGAAGCTCAATTCCTGCCAAATCCGAATGACTATTGTGTCAGTATTGCTGATCCTGTGGTGCAAATGGTAGAT
>CAZHOC010001042.1:0-2862 GCA_964534295.1 uncultured Bacteroidia bacterium
GAATTAGGAGTCAATGAGATTTACCCTATCACTTGCAAGCGGACAGATAAGTATCAATCAAAGTTTAAACCCGCAAGGCTAGAGACCCAAATTTTAGCGGCTACCAAACAGACTAAGCGTTCGCGAGTAGCGACCCTACACCCGCTACAAAGCATCGAAGACTTTTTGGCAGATACTCCAGAAGGGCAACATTATGTGGCTTATTGCGAGGGCGAGCCCATCCCTTTGCCGCAAGAAGCTGATGCTATTAAGGCCGCAGACACCATCAGTATCATGATTGGTCCAGAGGGAGATTTTACAGAGGAGGAGATCCGCTTCGCGGAACGCCAAAACTTCATCAGCGTCAGCTTGGGAGAAAACCGACTCCGCACAGAAACTGCAGCCATTTACGCTATGAGCATCATCAAGATGTTGAGCGGCTATTAAGGATAATAAATATGAGTCCTATTGATGCACTAAAAAAAAATCGGGAACTCATCCTCCCTGTAGTGATTTGTCTAGTAATACCCTGGCTAGATATCATAAACTCATTTCCAAATTGGGAAGAAATTGGCCTTGGCCAATTGATGCTGCATTGGTTGAGATTATTTTTGATTCTCATGAGCCTATGGTATGCCAATGCCTTCATTATTAATCGCTTTAAGGGAAGACTAAAATGGTTGGTTATTTTCCCCATAAACATTCTGCTTTTAGCAGTCATAACAAACCTTTATCTCTTCTTTGGGATTGGGGCCTCTGAGCTAATTTACATGCAGCCACCTTGGTTTGTGGTCATTAGAGTCTGTTTGGCCGTTCTTTTGTTCATTACCATTCAAACCAGCGAGCGTAACATCAAGCAAAACGAGCGCCTCAAAACTGAAAACTATGCCTTACAAACAGAAAATTATAAGGCCCAGCTAGATCAGCTCAAAAAACAGGTAAACCCTCATTTCCTGTTCAATTCTTTGAGCACCCTGCAGACGATGATTCGGGCTGGCAATGACAATAGTGAAGAGTTTGTCTATCAACTTTCTGACGTTTACCGAAGGTTACTACAAAGTAAGGAGGACAATACGGTAGCATTAAAAGAGGAATTAGAATTCCTTGAGGCCTATCTATATCTTCTCAAAAGTCGCCATGACGAGGGACTAGAAGTGGTAATTGATATTCCAGAAGAGGCATATAGCCTCTCCTTGCCGAGTTTCGGGCTACAGTTATTGGTAGAAAATGCTACCAAACATAATATTATCTCAGAAAAGCGTTCGCTAAAAATCCATATCTTCCAAAAGGAGCCCAACAGTATCACAGTCTCTAATAATCTCCAGCTTAAGAAAAACGTCCCCTCTCTTGGAGTAGGCCTGAATAATCTTCGCAAGCGATACGAGTTGATGGATATTGAGGAAGGAGTATTGTTGGAGCAAAACGAACAGGAATTTATCGTCACTCTAAAGCTATTTTGATGGTCCATGTACTCTTAGTCGAGGATGAGAAAAAAACCGCAGACATGCTCAAGGAGCTGATTGAAAACCAATCAGACTATCTCGTGGTACATAGTTGCGACAGTATTGAATCGACCGTAGAATACTTGAAAAAGAATCAAGCAAAGCTCGATTTACTGTTTTTTGATATCCAGTTAGCAGACGGCCAAAGCTTTGAAATTTTCCAAGAAATAGAGGTAGAAGTCCCCGTCATCTTTTGCACCGCCTATGACGAATACGTCTTAAAAGCTTTCAAGAATAACGGCATCGAATATCTTCTCAAACCGATTAGAGAAAAAGAGTTGGTCGAAGCCCTCCAAAAGTTTGAGCGTCTGCGTTCTTCTTTGGGCAAGGACAAGGCTTCTCTCAATGCAAAAGTGCAATTAGCCTTTAGTGAAAGTCGTAGGCAGCAAAAGTCATTTCTCGTTCGCTACCGCGACAAAATGATCCCCGTAGCGGTGGAGGATATTGCCTTTGTGATGCTCCAAGACGAGATTGTTTATCTCTTCAACTTTAAAGGCGAGAAGTTTCCCCTTTTCAAGAAAATGGAGGAAATGGAAAAAGCGCTCGATCCAGAGCAGTTTTTTCGCATCAATCGCCAGATGATGCTCAACCGAGCGGCAATCCGCGAAATTGCCCCTTATTTCAATCGTAAGGTCATAATTAAACTCCCATTCGTACTATCTCAAAATGTTATTGTCAGCAGGCTAAAAGTAACTCCCTTCATGAATTGGGTGGAGGGAACTTAAATCCTCACTTAGCTCAAGCTCCGCAAGCCCATCGGTTCAATTCAGCTTGATGATTGTTCAATTCAGGGAAAATCCCCCTACATAAGGCTGACATTAAATGCATGTTGGGAGCATAATTCTTTTACAACATGAAATCAGTCTTAATCATTTTCAGCCTTTTCCTGCTAGCCACCACTTTTAGCAGCATGGCGCCATTGGAAGCAGATCAGATCTGTGGCAAATGGTTGAACGAAGAAAAAAGCTCTCAAATCGAAATCTTCGAGAAAGCGGGGAAATACTACGGCAAAGTCGTCTGGATCAAAGAACCCAATGGTCCCGAAGGTAAACCCAAAAAGGACATTAATAATCCGGATGAAAGCCTACGCGACCGTCCTATCCTTGGGCTGGTTATCATTTCTGATTTGAGTTTCGAAGATGGAAAATGGATCGATGGCAAAATTTATGCGCCTGGAGCGGGCCAAACGGCTGATTGCAGCATCGAATTAAACCAAAAGGGTGAACTAGAGCTATCAGTCAGCAAATCTTTTTTCTCCAAAACCAAGGTCTGGACGCGACTGAAATGATTTCTAATTAGGATTCATAGCTCTCTCCCTATCAAGTTTACTGCTGCGCAGAACGCTTAGCCCTAGCACGCGACAAGGCAGTGCCTTGTCGCT
>CAZHOC010001043.1:0-2858 GCA_964534295.1 uncultured Bacteroidia bacterium
AGCAACCCGCTTGATCTAGGTCTTTACATCGCCTTTTTTCCGCAGTTGATTGCTGGCCCTATCGTACGCTATGAGACTTTCTATCCTCAGCTCAAAGAGCGCAAGATCGATTGGGAGCAAAATCTAGTGGGTATCAAACGCTTTGTGATTGGCCTGTGCAAAAAGGTCCTCATCGCCGATCCTTTGGCATTAGTGGCCGACAAAATCTTTTTGCTGCCGGGAGATAGCCTCAGTCCTTGGCTTACTTGGCTAGCGATGATCGCTTACAGTTTGCAGATCTACTTTGACTTTTCTGCCTACTCTGATATGGCCATTGGTCTAGGTAAAATGCTGGGCTTCGAACTGCCCGAAAACTTCAACTTCCCCTATATCGCTCGCAGCATTCGGGAGTTTTGGCAGCGCTGGCATATTACGCTTTCGACCTGGTTTCGGGATTATTTGTACATCCCGCTTGGCGGCAATCGGACGCGTCTCTATCGCAACCTATTGCTGGTATTTGTGCTCTGCGGCTTTTGGCATGGTGCGAGTTGGAACTTCCTCATTTGGGGCTTGTTTCATGGCCTGTTTTTAGTTCTTGAGCGCACGGCTTGGGGCAAAATCTTACAAAAGCTTCCTCGCTTCTTGCAGCATATCTACACCCTTTTGGTGGTGCTCTTTGCCTGGGTCTGGTTTCGGGCCGAGGATGTCTCCCAAGCCCTGCTCATCTACGAGCGTCTACTCGGTTTTGGCGCTAATACCCAAGCAGACTATTACACCCACTTTTTGCTGACCTATGATATTACTTGGCCGTTGATCCTTGGGATAGTGTTTGCCATGCCCTTTTTCCCCTTCGTGGAACGCTTAATTGAGCGTTCGCCGAAGGCGCTAGAAACTACTCTCTATCTAGGTTTGACTTTAGTGAGTCTCCTTGCTGTCTTGGCTAATTCCTACCACCCTTTTATCTATTTCCGCTTTTGAGTCAACCAAACACACATATCGCCGCTAAAGTCTGGAGCTTCGGCTTCATCCTCCTGCTATTGAGTATGGGGCTACGGGGTTTGTGGCTGGCCAAGCAAGACGGCAAAAACCTCTTTCATAAATTTAGACTCGACCGTCTTTCGATTACTACAGCAGCGTTTGATGCTGAGCTTAGTCAATATGCCGGCGGTGATAAAGCCCTCTTTCAACCGCTGGGAGCCCTCAACTATAAGCTTCGCAAGCGCACGCTGAGTCGAAAGATCTTGCCGGGTCAAGACGATTGGTTATTCTTGTGGAGCGATCAAGCTGATATTGATCCACTCGAGCAACGCTTGGGACTAAGCCGATTGAGTCCCTTACAAATGCGTGAGATCGTCCTGCAATATCAGCAGCGGGCTCATTGGGCCACTCAACACAATAGCGAGTATCTCGTCTTACTGGCGCCAAACAAAGCCAGCGTCTATGGAGAATACTGGCCTGAGAATTTACCGCTAGCAGAGCAGACCTTTTTGGATGAGGTATATGCTGCTTTGCAGAACGCTCAACTCCCGGTCCTGGACTTGCGCCCTCCGCTCCAAGCTGCCAAAGCCGGAGCCTTGCTCTATTATCGTCATGATACCCATTGGAATGATCGCGGGGCTTATGTTGGCACCCAAGCCGTATTGGAGCGTTTGGGAGTAGATAAATTGGCGACTGCCCGCTTTCGACTTGATGCGATCAATGGTGGCGACCAATTACGAATGGGGCGTTTGAACCCACAAGCCTTCGTCGATTCAGCTTATCGCCATTTGGGGCCAGACAGTATTCCTTTCACACTACTTGATGATCCGACCGGATACCCCAATGACCTGCCCTACAAAAGCAAAAATGATAAACTCAATGGGCCGAAGTTGCTGCTCTTACATGATTCTTTTGGGCATGCCATGCGACCTTGGTTTAGCTATGCCTGTCCGGAGTTTAGTGCCCTGTGGACTTGGGGAGAGTTTCGCCCGATTGTGATGCGGCAGTACAAGCCCGACTATGTCGTGGATGAGATTATCGAGCGCAATCTGGCCCGACCCTTTCCGGGCAATCATGTGGAGACGATCAAGGCCTATTGGCTGGCGCATTGGCCGGAAACTGGCGCTAATCGCTATCAGTCCAAATTTGGTGTAGGACAACTACAGGCTTGGCTACAGGCTCAGCCTAAGGACCAATTACTAGTCGTAAAGCTCAAAATTATGGCGGAGGAGTCAGGCAATATGAGCGTAGATAATGGGCTGAGAGTGAAGCAAGATTATGTGTTCGACCAAGGCGAACATACGCTCATCTTTCAAGTCAATCCTAATCGACCGTTACGGATAGAGCTCAATGCGAAGGCGAGCTTCAGTGAGATGGAGGTGATTGGGCTTGATTAGGGGTGATTTCTACTGCGTAGAACGCTTGGTTCTAGTTTTTGAGGAATTGTTCCTCCCCTGAAAACCTTCGGTTTGCAAAGTTAAGGACTAAGGGCCCCTAGTATACATTTCGAGCGAGTCCCGAGAATCGGGACGACGAGAAATCTCCTTTCCGCCTAATTGTAATTACATCTTCCAATCAAAGAGACTTCTCGTCGCCCTATCGGGCTCTGTCGAAATGAAAGAGGAAGTGACTTTGGGCGCGACAAGGCACTGCCTTGTCGCGTGCTAGGGATAAGCGTTCTGCGCTCCCGATAGCTATCGTGGAGTAATCCGAAACTCTATCCTCATTGCGAGACTTTCGTATCTTCGGCCATGCGATATTTTGGTTTGATCGGGCAAAAGCTAGGGCATAGCTTTTCGAAAAAATACTTTAGGGAGAAGTTCGAGCGCGAAGAGATTGAGGGGCAGTACGAACTGTATGAAATCCCTACGATAAAAGAATTGCCAGCATTATGGGCGCGC
>CAZHOC010001044.1:0-2858 GCA_964534295.1 uncultured Bacteroidia bacterium
GACCGAGATATACTATGCCGTTTCAAGTACGAAGATCAATACCGAGACCGACGCCAATCAGTATTTACAAAAGATCCAAGCGTTGCCCGCTTATCTACAATTGCAGCAAGAGCGGATGCAGCGTGGCCTCAAGGAAAACAAAACCGTACCCGCATTGATCGTAGAAAGATGCCTCTCCTTACTAGATGAGAACCTAGCGATGGAGAGTTATTTCGATATGTTTTTAGCCCCTCTATCGGGGAACGCTTGGCCCGATCAGCATGCCAAGGTCAGATCATACGTAAACACAGCAGTAGGCCCTGCCTACCAAGCCTTGAGAACGTTCCTCGCCGAGGAATATCTCCCTCAAACTCGCCAAAGCATCGGCATCAGCGAGATAGAAAACGGTAAGCTCTACTACGAAGATCGCGTTCGCTACTTTACCACCTTGGCAATTAGCCCTGATTCGGTTTTTGCAATTGGCGAAAAGGAGGTAGCCCGCATCCGCGCAGAGATGGACAGTATCGTGGAATCCTTGGATTGGAATGGAGATTTTGCCAGTTTTTTACAGTTTTTACGGACTGATCCTCAGTTTTATCCCCAGACACCAGCAGCTTTGCTAGAACGAGCCTCCTGGCTATCTAAAAAGGCCGAGGGATTTCTACCTGATTACTTCGGGCACTTGCCCAGAATGCCTTTTACGGTAGAGCCTGTACCAGCGGCTATTGCTCCTAATTATACGGGCGGACGTTATTCCGAAGGATCATACGAAAACCATAAAGCCGGTGCCTATTGGGTCAACACTTATCGTCTTGAGACTCGTCCACTTTATGTTTTGCCGGCCTTGACGCTGCACGAAGCAGTGCCGGGGCACCACACTCAAATCATGCTGGCGCAGGAGCTAGAGAATGTGCCTAAGTTTCGGCAGCAGCAATATCTATCCGCCTTTGGCGAGGGATGGGCGCTCTATGCAGAGTATCTCGGCAAAGAAGCAGGTATGTATGAAACGCCTTACGAGCATTTTGGGGCTTTGACCTATGAGATGTGGCGTGCCTGTCGCTTGGTAGTTGATGTCGGCATGCATTACAAGGGCTGGTCGCGAAAAGAGGCCGTGAAACTGATGAGTGAAAATACAGCGCTCTCTCTGCACGAAGTGAATACAGAGATCGATCGCTATATTGGTTGGCCGGGCCAAGCACTATCCTACAAAATGGGAGAGTTGACGATTCGAGCTTTGCGCAAAGAGGCCGAGCAAGCGCTTGGCGATAAGTTTGATATTAGGGCTTTTCATGATTTGGTCATCGCGGAGGGCTCTATCCCGATGGAGAGTTTGAAGCGAAGAGTAAGAGAGTGGATTGAGCGTTCTGCGCAGCAGGGAGAATAAAGATACCGGATATGCTCGTGCCTCACATTCCGGCATGAGGGGGAGATTTTTAGAGGCCTTTCGACAAGCTCAAGCTGACAACTTGGTTCCTCTTTTTGTCATTCCGAGTCATACCGAGGAAACTTTAAAAGATAAGCGTTCCGCGCAGCGGTAAATGTCCCCACAATCGCCCTCAGCTTCGTAAACACTACAGGAACCCACAATAAAGAAAGCATGGCATATAGCGAATTACTAGCAGACCGAGTACGCCAACGCCTCCATCATATCTCTCAGCTCGAAGAAAAAAAGATGATGGGCGGTCTCATCTTCATGGTCAATGGCAAGATGTGCATAGGCGTCGATTTTGATAAAAAACGCCAGGAAGACCGCCTAATGGTACGCCTCGGCAAAGCTGAATACGAAAGCGCTCTCGCTGAAAAAGGCAGCCGTATTATGGACTTTACCGGCAAGCCGATGCGTGGTTTTGTCTTTGTTGGACCGGAGGGTTTTGACTATGATGATGATCTCGACTTTTGGATCAAAAAGGGTCTTGACTTCAATGAGACCTTGGTGAAATAGGCCTACCACTTCGTAGGATCATTCGGGAAGCGATCGTTCACATCCCAAACACCATCGCTGTCGCTGTCGCGATTGAGATCGTCGCCCTCAGGCTTGAGAAGCAGCTGCCAATCAATCGGCAGAAATACATCTGCGATCAGTGCTTGATTTTCAACGGTCGGTGCTACGGTCATTTGATTGGAGACAAAGGTACTCGGCAAGCCATCTACGTAGGTAACATTGACGTTGACCTGAATAGTGAACCCACCTGCGCGAATCAAACGACTTTCGCCTTGACGGATGATATTACCAAGAGAATCATCTTCTCCATTGTTGGTACAAGTAACTTCATCAATCGGAGGATTGCCGAGGAAGGCGAGCATATTGTTGATCTCCAAAGCGACAATATCTAAAATAGGCACAAAGCCGTTGAGGGTCGTCGAAAAAGAACGCCAAACGGCTTGATTGTCATTGCGTATGAGATTGACACCCACGGTATGACCGATGGTATTGTCGGTGAGGGTTTCTGGGGTCCAACCCACTGGATAGGAAAAGCCTAGCAAAGGAAAGGCAGGATGCGAGTATGCGCCGCCGGGATTTTCAAGCGTAGGCACGCCTTTGGGCAAATCAACTCTGGCGATACCATTGCGGAGATCCCAATAGATAGCTTCAGGTCCCACGACAGCACTACATATATCAGAAATAGCCTGCGGGTCTAGCTGCTGACGGTTACAAGCAGTAGTCAGTAAGAGAATGGTGAGTAGTAAAGGAAGAGTATTTCGAGCGTTCATAACTAGAGGCTTTATGAGTTATGGCATAGTATGAGCGAAGGTTAACACTTTTTTTCCGCGTCGCGGAACGAGCGGAGTCCGAATGTCGAATTCCGAATGCCTAGTTTCTAATTTAGAAATTTTAGCGCAAAAAATACTTATTCCATTTATCGATATCCGCTTCTGGG
>CAZHOC010001045.1:0-2857 GCA_964534295.1 uncultured Bacteroidia bacterium
GCTTGGACTTTGAGCAAGGAGCAAGGTAGTTGTTAGCAAAAAACTACCGAATAGGGTTAATTTGCGGAATGTAGCCATTTTTGATGTATGATTTTAGGGGAAAACGAAAAAAAATCATCAATAATACACACCAAAAGGGACGAATCTTACGTGGCCAATAGCTGCATAAAACAGTATTATTTATAAAAAGATTCGTATGTTTTAGCAATAATCCACATATTTGGACACAGTGTATAAAAAAAAGTGCATTTTCTATTTAATTATTACATTTGCTGAGCATGGTAATCTTTAAATCGTAAATTAGTATCCGAGAAAGTAAGATATAATCTATTTAAGGGGTATCACTTTTTCCTTGCTCGTTACACTTGTTAACTCTGAAACTCTAGACAATCGCAAAGCTATGAGTCGCTACCTTTGCCTGATTGCGTCGCTTTTTCTCACCACTCTATTCTATGGAGGAGACGCTTTAGCTATTCCATTTTCCAGTGCTAGTACTGGGAGTGGAGTCATTGCATCTAGCCTAGAAAAATCCAATGAGTACTTCAATAGCTTTATCATTCGTGAATTGAATGATCAGGTATTGATTAATTGGGAAGCTGTCGAACGCTCAAATGTCTCACACTACCTTATCGAACGTAAGATTAACGCTGACTCCTACCTTGCTATAGGAGGAATCAATGTTAGTCGAAAGCATAATGGTGCTTCCAACCATCGGTTCATTGATCAGATGAAGCGTAAAAAGGATGGTCTATTTGTATATCGTGTCAAGCAAGTCATGAAAGATGGCTCTGTACACTATTCACCTGAACAATCTATTTTCCGTCTTTCACCTGCTAGTATTCACGTTTATCCCCACTCTGACCCTGCTTATATTAACCTAGAATTTGCTCAACAAAGTCCTAGTTCCTACAGTGTAGTACTCATGGACTTGGGAGGTAGAGTACTTTTCCGCCAGCATGTTGGCCTCGGAGAAGGCGTAATCGGACGCTTCGTATTACCCGTCAATGAATTGAGCCAAGGCATGTACATCGTACGCATCGAAGATGCTCACGAAGCTTGGACCCAACGGATTCTAGTGCGTTAAGATTCTTCACACATGATTGATATTGATCAACCCTCAGGCTTTTGCCTGAAGGGCTGTTTTATTTGTATCTTGGAGATATGAATGCGATTAGCCTCAGAACTGATTCCGAAAAGCTCAAGAGAGTAGCCCGCTTAATGAAAACAGTTAGCCACCCAGTTAGGCTTTCTATTATTGATCTTCTTCTCGAAAGAGGCGCCCTTAGCGTTACCGAAATCTATGAAAATGTAGGAATCAGCCAATCCAACGCTTCCCAACATCTCAAAGCTTTGGAAGATGTAGGTGTACTTGGTTCTGATCGAAACGGTAAAAGCATTCTCTATCAAATCCAAAACCAACAAATTGCGCAACTACTACAGTGCGTAAACGAGTGTACCACTTGTTAAGCTACCTTAAACTATGCCCCCAGTAAACTTTAAAGCCTTGCGGATTACCGAATCTAGCAAAGGCCAATTCGACCGTGCGATTATTTCTCGTTCTACAGATGATTTGCCCGAAGGCGAAGTCCTTATTCAGGTTCACTTTGCCGCCTTAAATTATAAAGATGCTCTTTCCTCCTCTGGGCACAAGGGGGTTACGCGCAACTTCCCCCATACACCCGGCATTGATGCAGCGGGCATCGTCACAGAAAGTTCTGATTCTTCCTTCTCTACAGGAGATAAAGTTCTCGTTACAGGCTTTGATCTTGGTATGAATACAGACGGGGGCTTTGGAGCATATATCAGAGTTCCTGCTGAGTGGGTAGTACCTTTGCCTGAAGGATATAGCCTAGAAGAAGCCATGATTGTGGGTACTGGCGGTTTTACTGCAGCTATTGGCCTTTACAAAATGGAAAAGCAGGGCCAAAATCCTGCGGCTGGTCCTATTGTCGTAAGTGGTGCTAGCGGAGGTGTGGGCAGTTTAGCGGTGGGGATCCTCGCGAAGGCAGGTTATGAGGTAATTGCAGTGACAGGCAAAGCCTCTGCTCACGATTATTTAAAAGATCTAGGCGCCAAAGAAATCCTGTCAAGAGCTGATGTTGACGATCAATCTGGTAGACCGCTGCTTCGTCCCAAATGGGCGGGTGCGATCGATACAGTCGGAGGCAATACGCTCGCCACACTGATCAAAACCTGTTCTCGTGAAGGTAATGTTGCCGCTTGCGGCCTGGTAGGGTCTCATGATCTCAATTTGACAGTTTATCCATTTATCCTCAATGGTGTCAATTTGCTTGGGATTGATTCTGCTACATTTCCGCGCGCGGAACGCTTAAAAGTATGGCAAAAACTAGCCACTGACTGGAGAGTTCCCAACCTAGAGCGTATCGCTACTCACATCACTTTAGAAGAACTTGACCCATACTTAGAAAAGATCCTCGCTGGTGATAACCAAGGCCGCGTTATCGTTAAGCACGAACATTAATCAAATGAGACCCTACATTCTCGCGGAAACGAATTGGGAAGCAGTTAAAAATACTGACTTTTCTGTAGCTGTATTACCCTGGGGCGCAACTGAAGCCCACAATTACCATCTACCATATGCGACTGACAACTACCAAAATGAATGGTTAGTGGCCGAGTCCGCCAAACGGGCCTGGGAGCGTGATGCAAAAGTTGTCGTTTTGCCCAATGTCCCCTTTGGGATCAATACCGGGCAATTGGATATTTCCCTTTGCATGAACCTCAATCCCTCTACTCAATACGCCATCTTAAAGGATTTGGTGGATGTGGTCCAAAGGGCAGGGATCCGCAAATTTGTCATTTTCAACGGCCATGGTGGCAATAATTTTAAAACCAT
>CAZHOC010001046.1:0-2856 GCA_964534295.1 uncultured Bacteroidia bacterium
CCAATGGCAGAAAGAAACATGCTATTCAAATGGAGGCAGAGCGAGAAAAAACAGTACAACTCCTCCACAATATTTTGCCTACCTCGGTTGCGGATAGCCTTTTAGCAAAGGAACGCGTACCTCCCAAACGCTATCAGGATGTCTCCATCCTTTTTACCGACTTCAAAGGATTTACGGAGATAGCGGCCCAACTCTCACCCGAGCAGCTGGTAGCCGAACTAGAGTTCATCTTTGGAGAGTTTGACCTCATCATGGAAAAATACGGTCTCGAAAAGATCAAAACCATCGGGGATGCTTATATGGCCGCTAGCGGTCTGCCTGAAGAAAAAGTAGGGATAGATCATGCCTTAGACGCGGTTGCGGCAGCTATGGAAATGCAAGAGATTATCCGCAAATGGGGCATTCTCAATCGTCAGAAAAACAAACCAGTCTGGGAGCTACGCATCGGTATCCATTCTGGCCCTGTCGTAGCAGCCGTAATTGGCGAATCTAAATTTGCCTATGATGTCTGGGGAGATACCGTCAATATCGCCAGCCGCATGGAGTCCAATGGTGAAGTGGGCAAGGTCAATATTTCTCAGACTACTTTTGAGATGGTTAACCGTTACTGTGAGTGCGAAGCTCGTGGGCCAATAGCCATCAAAAATCGTGGCGAGATTGGCATGTACTTCGCCAGACGCATGAAAGCCAAGCGAAAAACCAAAGAAGCCACCCGCAAGCGCACCAAGAGCTGGTGGAGAAGCTAGGGAATGGTGAATTTCGAATTAAGAATTTTGAAGGCAGATTTTGCTTCTACTGCCCCAAATTGAAAATGTCCCATGTCGATTGCTTGCGCATCCGACATGGGACATTTTTTATTCGAAATTCACTAGTTGGCTACTGCAGTACCCCAACCGTCGTATTCACCTTGGCAAAGCTCAGCGGCTTGGATTAGGTAAAGTACCACAGCATCGATCGTCTGAGTATCCACTTTGTCTTCACGGACTAAGACCAAACTATAGGGCGGGCGGCCAGAACCTTCGGTAAAGCCTTTACCGATGACGCGAAAATTGTCATTCTGGATGCGATCCAAAAACATCTCGCGAGCTGTTTCAGAGTAGAAGTACAAAAAGTGCTCTACCTCTTGGGTTTCAGCTACGCTAACGCCATTTTCTTTGAGCTTTTCGATCACTCGACGATTGAGGATCGATTGATACTCAACTTGTGATGGAAACAAAAACTGCTGAAAAAAGGCCCACTCAGGATCAGCAAAGTTTTCTAGACTGTACTGATGGTCAGCAAATTCACCCATTACTTCTTCTACTACACCTTCATAATCAACTGAAGAGGCGCAGTAAAAATAGAAGATACGCTTACCGTCATGTGTATTACGGCCAGCATATACTCCGTTTAGGTTATGACCCATGTGTTCCGCGAGGCGGTCCTCCATTACATAGAGGGTTTCGGCTTCGGCGGGAGTGGTAAGGCCATGCTGATTAGCTTGGTTCAGCTGAACGGCTATTTGTATAAATTCAGCCTTGTCGGCTATCGGTGATGCAGAATTGAGCGCAAGGTCAACCATGATGGATGCGGGCTTATCTTCTATCGTGCAGAAGTAAAAGTCCCACTCAGTAGTGTTTGCCATCTGAGAGACATTAGATTTACATGGAAAGGACTGGAAAAGAATTGTTGAGGGGAGGAAGAGTTGGAGGTTTGAATCTAGTTAATTCAAAAATCCAATCATTCAGCAGATCAACAATTTATGATAAAGAACGATCAAGAATGTCCTCTAAAGTAATGCTGATGTCTCACAATAATAGACGAAGAAGTTTCAATGGTCACTAAAGCGGGGGTAGCGGGATAAATTCTATGCCTAACGGCTTACGGTAAATTCTGATTTTGCCAACCATTTGCGTATCGTATGGGGGCGCTGCGTCAAGGGACCAAGTACATATACATCAGTCATCCGCAATACAGGGGATTCGTAAGCATTTTCACGCACCACCGTCCCCGGGCTGACAAAGGAACTATGAATAAAGTCCAGCGTATCACCCGCCTTATACAAAAAGCCTACATGGTTTGACATTCCCACCACATAAAGCTCATCTGGCTGAGATTTGATATAATGCAAGGTCGGGCCTATCCTCCTAAAACGAATCAAGGTATCGGACAAAACCTTGGTTATCGTCGTAGCATCTGATTGGGCGACCCGATAACGGTTAAGGGTCATCCCAGCATGCTTCAAAGTCGTAGACACCAAATATCCACAGGCCACATAACCCTCGCCCGGCACATTGGTATAGCCGTTAAAATCCCAAGGCGTGCCCTCCCAATAAGGAATGATATCATTGACCAAAGCTTGTCGAAAGTATTGGCCCGCAGATTTGAGTACGACTTCTTCTGCCTCCCTATCTACGGTTCGCACGAGCGTAGCAAATTGATCACGATTTTGCTTGATGTCCTGACAGACTTCTGGATAGGGCTTCATGCTCATGAGCACAAAAAAGGCCCCTACTAACATATGCATGGCGGTACTTTTATATCCTTAATGACTTCTCCTCAATAGGATACAAAAGGCGGCAAAATTGCATAAAGCTCTCCCGTCATCTCGGAAAGGTGAAGGATGAACCTTATCCGGGATCTTTGATTTTCTTAACCGCTGCGCGGAACGCTTATCCCTGCTACGCAAGATTTTGCGTCGCTACGCGGAACGATATTTCCAAATAACACCTCATTTAGCGTCGCAAAGTTTTGCGACGCCTAGCGACAAGCGTTCTGCGAAGCAGGCTCCCAAGTCCAATCAAACCGGCGTAATCCGTATCTCCAGATCATCAAAATAAACCACCTCTCCGGTCGGATTCCAGCAATAAACTTTGA
>CAZHOC010001047.1:0-2852 GCA_964534295.1 uncultured Bacteroidia bacterium
AGGAAAGTATGCGGCACAAAGCGTCCAAAAGCAGTATTGACCTTTGACAACTCTTCGTTGAGAGATTCTTGGGCGACTAATTTTGCGTGCTCTGCGGCGAGTTTTTCCTTTTCGGATTGTCGAATTCTAAAGCCTAGCCCTAAGGAAAAGAAGATGATCTCTACGACTATGGTCCCCAGGAAAATCACAAAGGTGTAAGGCAAATTATTCAGATGGCCGATGGCAGCCAGGCTCATGCCTAATACGATCACACTACCCGAACCCAAAACAAAGTACAAAGCGAGACGACTACGCGTTCGCAGCAGCGAAACAAATAAAGCAATGCTCAAGACAACGTCTATCCCCAACATCACAAACTCAAACTGAACCGCAGCAGAAATATCATGATTGTTGGCGATGACCACTTGGAGGCCAAGTAGGAGCATGATTTTAACGCCCAAGTAATAGCGGATCAATCGATCCCAGCGAGGCAAGAGTTCAGCTAGCTGTAAAAAACTACGCCCGAACATAAAGTAGAATACATTGATCAAGCCCATCGCTAAAATGCCAATGGGTTCTAATAGCACTGGATCGCCAAAAGGAGAACGGGACATATATCCTACAGCAAAACTCACAAAAACGGAAATGCTCAAAAGATACAAGGCATAGTAGAGATAGGCCCGAAACCTAATACTGAAACACAGGATTAGATTGTACAGTATCATGATCCAAAAGATGCCTTGAAAGAAAATGATGATAGGCCCTCGGGGATTTTGATCAACGCTATGCCAGTAGGTACGCTCGTAGAGTATCGGATTGAGATTGATAGGATTGAGGCTCAACTCATGTAAGCGCATATAAATGGTCGCAGACTCCTCTGCTTCTAAATAGATGGGAACATGCAGAAAATCCCCCTCATTGAAGGGCTTTTCAGTGGCTTTGACGTAGCGACCAGAGCGATAGCTTTGGGTCCAAACGTTCTCGGAGAGAACCCTAATATCAGCCTCCCCGATCGTAGGCGAATAAAGCATCCACTTGCTGGGATAGCTTAGCTGGTTTTGAATATCAAAGCGAACCCACCAAACATATTGAGGGTCTAGTTTTTGAGGATCCTCTTCGAGGGAACGAAAAGTCTGGAAACGAATATTTTCAAAGCCATAAGACTCCGAAGAATCCACAAAAATCTGAAGGTGTGGTAAAAGCTCGACCTGATCAGCAGGCGCGTCTAATTGGATAGCGTTTTGGCTCCACCCACTTAGTAAAGTGAGATTCAACCAAAGGCATACACTAAGCTTTCTCCACATAGATCAAAGATAGATTCTTAGTAAAGAAGCAAAAAGAAAGACAAAGGTGGCATGCTAAACTAGATTTTAGCAAAAAGTGCATTTAGGGTTGTGATTCTGTATTGGGATCTTTTAGGTCTCCTTCGGGCACGATTAACTGCTTATTTCGGATACTTCTCGCGATATAGGACATCCCCACCGCTAAGCCGATTACTACCAGCGAGCCTAGGACTACATTAGCGCCTATTACCGCCAGTCCAACACCAAAAATCACAGGAATGCCGAGCAAAGAAAGCCCAAAGAGTTTACCCCAGCCAGGTTTTGCGCTTCTTTTGAGCCCCCAGATTTTGATGAAAATAAGTGGGAAGCCAAATATCACCATCACCAGGCTACTGAGCATCAATACTCCCGCTAAGGCAGCCATCTCTGTACAAGCCAAGGCACAGGCGTAGGCAATGGCGAGCATGATCAGGGCCGCAGCAACAACGATAAAGACAATCGACAATATCAGGCGAGCGGTATCATTAAGGCCTTCAAAGGGGGATTTAAATTTCTTTTTGACGCGGTTGCGAACAGTCAGGGCCAATTGTTCTAAGCGCTTGAATTGGTTGGCGGGATCATTATCGAGAGAGCGAGCGGCTGCGCTCTGTGCTATGGAAGCATTTACAGCGGGAGCTTCAAAAGCGGGGGAGATTAAATCACTACCATTCAAGACAAATAATCCAAATATGCAGAGGTTTAGTACCAAAATTCTAAGGCGAAAACCTGTCTTCCAAGTATTTGGGATAGGACCTCTTCGACGCAATTTGTAATAGTGGTGAAGCAAGTAAGTTATAACCATCACACTACCGATTATCGTCAAGCCAACATAAAAAAGCGTCCGGTCAATCGGTCCAAATAGAAGTCCTAAAAAGAAGGCAATTGTAAACAAAAGGATGTTGATCCCTACCAAAAGATGAAAGGCTTGCCTTGGATTTGCCTGAGCCCATATTATTTGTCGTCTCATAATCAGTCCTTTAGCTTAAGATAAGAATGCTTAGCGGAGATGCAATCATTTATGTAATGATTGTTGAAAATATGAGTTTGTAGAGCCATAATTATTACCGTATTTGGTAATATCCAAAAATATCAAACACATGAGAATATCTCGACAAAACAGTCAGAAGCAGCAAAAGACCCTTCAGTTAAAGCAGATGACTATGGTCGGCATGATCCTAATCACTATAGTTGGCTTAATGCAGATTTTTTCCAGCGCCCAATCTCCGCCTAATCTTTCTGAGATGTATTTGCTAGAGGCTGACAGTATCAATGCCAAGGTAGAAGTACTCCCCTAAAGAAAAACCTCTCAACCGGGGAGGAAGAGAGGTCCATTAGGATTTAATGAAGAGAATTGAGTAAATAGTTCGTGTTATTCGTTTTTAGCGACATCTGCAGGACCTTGATAGGAAAGATCTTCATGGTAATAACCAACAAAAGTCTCTTTAGAAACGAGATGCTGACCAATTTCCGCTTGCAGTTCTTGTAATTCTTTTTTGAATTCATCGGACATGTCGGCGAGCTTATTTTCATATAGCTCTGCTTGGGACTCTC
>CAZHOC010001048.1:0-2846 GCA_964534295.1 uncultured Bacteroidia bacterium
GCCATCATTGTCTTCGATGGTCGCAGAAACAGTAACATCTTGAGAAGCAGTAGGGGTTACTGGATTACGGCTAATGTTTGAAATCAATGGCGAAGAGGCGCCTTGAGCCGCTACGTAGTCTTCTGCTTTGTGTGGATATAGCTCATAACCACGGCCATTGGCACCAAAGCAACCGTTCGCAGAATGCGCCAATACACCACGAATGGTATCAAACTGGTCCCCAGTGTTTGGAGGAACGAAGGTACCACCGTTGGCAGGTAGACGCTGCACGAGAAAACGATCAGAAATATTGATCAGATTACCTTGTGCATCCGCACAAATAAAGCTCACACGGTTACCGCCTGAAAAGAAGCTTACGGCTGTTACGGTAAGATCAGTAAGGGTAACGTATGATCCTTCCCATTGCTCACCAGTGTCGGGTAGGTTTTCTTGTACATTGTCATTGAGATCGCCCACAGAGACAGTTTGAGTTTGTACAGTTTTGCCTGCACCTACCACGGTGATTTCAAGTGGGAGAATTTCGGTTTCATTGCCAAAGCGGTCGATGATGCCTCGTACTACCACAGAATCACCTGCTAGTAGGTCAAGTACATCCGTTCCGGGAACCGGAGTAGGAACACCAATCGTGTACAAATCGATACCAGAAAAAGGTCCTGTGCCATTTTGAAGCCAAAGGTTACGACCTCCAGCTGCTTGTGCTAAGCCACCGTCCTGAACGACCACGCCATAGGTATAGACGGTGTCGCCCAAATAAAAGGAAGTGTCGATACATGCTGCAAGATCACTCGCAGATACGGTCTGAATTTGTTGAATAGAGAGGGTATCCTGCGCTTGCAGGCTACTCAGCATTCCACCCAAACATAGAAGGAGGAAAAGTTTTTTCATATGTAAAAAGAGGTTTTGGTACGAATTATTTGATGATCACGAACTTGCCCCGCTTCTTATCATTAGTCTCTTGGTCGATGACCACGAAAAGGTAAAGGCCACGGGCAATAATTTGATTGTCTTGGGACAAGAGGTCCCAGGCGTGTTCTCCGCCAGAAAAGACGGTTTCTTCTGTATTGGAATAGGTGTCATACCAACGCGTATCGCTTCCATCATAGGTTTCGTTGTGCTGGATGACATCCACTAAATCTCCTGATAAGGTATAAATTCTGATCTCGCAATGCGCAGGGAGGTTGGCAAAAAGTAGCTTGCGATCTTCTTCAAAAGAGCTACTGCCTTCCCAGGCTGCGCTAGCATAATAGGGATTCGGATAGACAAAGGGGTCGCCATTATTAAAGCCTTCATTGGCAGGTTTGCCGGCAAATACCCGGCGAGTACTCGCCAAAGGGGCTGATTCTAAGGAAATCAGATTATTGGTTTCATCCCCGCTATCGTAGGCAGTCATCGAAATTACGTGCTGCCAACCATTGGCAACGCCTTCAAAGGTGTATTTGTAAAAGTATTCGTTTGTATCGCCCGGGAAGGTAACCGCTTCTTCGAGACGAGCTCCTTCAAAGCCAGCGTCATAAGAAATGGTATTGCCAGGGATGTCCCATTCTGCCACCAAATCTAGGGAGGCGAGGATATCTTGGGTTTCTTGGACATCAAAGCCTACGGCAGTTTTGTATAAGCGGTAGCCTTCAAAGTCTTGTAGTTTGGAGATCGGATCCACCGAACGCTCAGCATTATCTGACCAATAAACGTCGATAAAATTGTCTCCTGGTACCACCCGCATCTTGGGCGGATCTGGAGGGGTAGGTAGGATGAAGCGACTAATGCGGCCATCACCATTGCGGTCTTCGCCGGGCTCTAGGATACAGTTGCCATTGGCATCCTCTCCATTGTAGGCGGTTTGGGCCCAACCTGCATTTTGGATGAGATTGGAGCGTTGGGCTGGCGTATTAGCAGAGGCAGGTAAGCCATCAAAATTGCGTTTGGCCAATACCATCGCAAATGCCACGTCGATATATTCACCAGGATTGAGGCTTACAAAAGGCCCTGCGGTAACCAAAGTCGAGCGGTTGTTGGCGCTAGAAATATTGTTTTGAATATCATCCCAGCTTGGCAAAAAGTTGAGGCCATTGGCCATCTTTCCATATCGTTGCAAGTCGTTGACTGGGAAGAAAAAGAGCGGATCCGCTGAATTGCGAAACTGCCAAGTGTTGTAGTGTACGTCAAAATTAGGGGAGCTAGGGCAGTTGCCGTTTTGCTCCGCGCCTAAGTATTTGAGACCCAAATAGCTATCCGTAAAACCAATGTCTCCTAAGGCATCAAACTCATAACCCATATTGAGACTATCGATAAAACCATTGCCCCCTTTGTTAAAAAAGGCAGTTCCACCGGGAGGCGTAATCTGTACATTACGGATCACCCCGTCCATCCAGTAACCGACAAAGATGGAGTCGATGGGAACGGTATTGACGTTTTTGATGCGAAAGTTGAGGATGATGAAAAAGTTGGCGAAGCTAAAGTTCCAATTATAAGTCTGGTATTCTACTTCTATGCCCAGAGGCGTTAAGTGATTGGCGATGGGCAGATTGGTAGTGCCATTGAAAAAGGAAAGCGAGGAGTCCGAAAATGTGGAAACATAATCTTGATGCGAGATCGCATCAGGGGTAAAAAAGGGACTGTCGAATAGAGATGAGCGTTCCGCGAGCGGTGTCTTAGAAGTAAACTCAAAACCTGCCTTGCCCGTCGCATAACCCGAGGCATCATCTACTGCTCCTGTACTCACGGCTACCTGCCCGTTGACCAAGCCTCCGACCCACAGACCACCATCGAAAATATGCTCGATATTGGTACCTACTGGGTATTCGAGAGAGGGGTACTGCAAGATATTGAAGCTACCACTAAAGGCATTA
>CAZHOC010001049.1:0-2838 GCA_964534295.1 uncultured Bacteroidia bacterium
CGTTTCTTCGCCCCCGTCGCCGGCAGACTCCCAAGGAAACATCACCCCTTTATAACCATGAGAAAAAGCGTTCGCCCGGGCGGCCTCCATCCGCTCAAAGCGGTACTCTAAGAGACTTTTGGCGATCTCGGGTTGAAGCATCAACAAAGGCGGATACATCCAAATCTCTGTATCCCAAAAAACGTGGCCGTTGTAGCCTAGGCCAGAAAGTCCCATCGGAGAAAGACTATAAGCAGTACCTTCGCGCGCAAAGCTGTAGAGGTGATAGATCGCGGCATGTACTTCCTGTTGTACTTGAGGATCGCCTTCGATCGTGATATCGCTTTGCCATAGTTTATCCCAAGCCTCATGGTGGCGCTTGAGCAGCCGCTCTGTACCTTCAAGGCGCGCAAAAAGCGTCAGACGCTCAGCTTCGTTAAAGGGATCCGCATTGTGCTCCGTAGAGGAGATAGATGAGACAACGGCAAAGGTATAAGTCTCTCCCGCCTTCAGCGAACGATCAAAGGACATCCAATGGCGATTAAAGTCCCAGTCAATGTGTATGACTTCCGGCTCCTCACCATGAGCCTCAGGAAATATTATCGAATTTGAAGCAGCTACAGTATGAACTCCCGTAGGACTCTTGCCAACCGATGTCAACAAAGGCACGGTTACGTGTGGCCGATCTATAGTAGCGAAGGTATTGCGGACATCCCGCAAATGGTCTGGGGATTTGATCAAGCTGCGGGCCTGAATTTCAATGTCTTCCTTGGCTTCTAGCGTAACGATAGCCAGTGCAGTATGAGGCAGATGGCGCAAGGCCATGAGCTCGTGAGTTACGGATAAGCGTTGTCCGAAGGAAAAACTCGTACTCAACTTGGCCTGACGCATATCCAAGGTCTGCGCAAAATCGCGCACATTTTTGCCAGAAAGCTCGGTGCCATCCACTTGCAAAACCAAGGAGACTGGATCGAAAACCTGCAAAATATTGCTAACACGTCCTCTTTGATAATTATCGTAAATGCCGTTGAGCACAACCGCACTCGATTGCATGGGCTCTGGGGAGGAAACTAAGCCAATCATGCCGTTGGCTACGCTAATCCCAAAGTAGTCGGATGGATCAAAATCAGTAGCGGTAATCTGCCAGGGATCAGGACTTTGGGCCCACGCAAGAGTGGGAATCCAGATCAGCAGGAGTAGTCTAATCGTTTTGTGCATAAGTAGAATTAGGATTGTGATTGATACTATAAATTAATTCATGACGGGCATTTTTCCGTATATTATGATCTATTCAGCCTTATTAACCACATTTATAAGAATCCTCCATGTCAACACGTCGGCTTGCAGCCATTATGTTCACCGATATCGTGGGCTATACGGCCCTCATGCAAGAAAGTGAATCTCGTGCGATAGAAGTCAGATCCCGCCATAGAGAAGTCTTTGAGCGTTTTCATGAGCAGTATCAAGGAGAGATCCTACAGTATTATGGCGACGGTACCCTGAGTATTTTTGATTCGGCTGTGGCAGCTACTCAGTGTGCGATAGACATGCAGATTGCCTTCCAGGAGGATCCAAAAGTGCCTTTGCGAATTGGTATTCATACTGGAGATATTCTTTATTCTAAGGAAGAAGCTATCGGCGATGGCGTAAACATTGCTTCTAGGGTAGAGACGATTGCGAGCCCAGGCAGTGTGATGGTTTCGGAGCGAGTCGCAGAATACCTCAAGAATCAATCGGAGATCCCTTTGGCATCGATGGGAAGTTTTACCTTTAAGAATGTCAAGGAGGAAATAGAGGTTTTTGCGGTTGATCGCCCAGAATTGGATGTCCCTAGTCCCAAAAACGTCAAGGGGAAATTTATCAAGCACAAAGCACCCAACGAAAAGAGCGGATTAGCGAAATTGCCGATTTGGGCACGTTATATCGGCGGCTTTGCCTTATTCTTGATTTTAGCTCCCATTATCTATTTCCCGCTTTATCGCTTTGCGACGGGAAGTGCAGCCACTACTGAGCTATCTAGTAATAGTGGCGATAAAGTCTTTGTTACTTACGAAGATCAGGTCAAGTTTTATGTCTCGGCCTTTAAGTACAAAGGAAACGACAGTACCCAAAAATGGCTTGGTCTAGGCATGCCCTATGCTCTCGAAATGGACTGGGATCAGGATCCGCACATTCTCAATATTTTCGTTGAATCATACGAGCCCAAGCCCATCAATTCGGCGATCGAGCAAGGCATCACCTACAATTGTAATTATCTCTTGCGAGGGGAATATGACCGTACAGAGGATGGCGGGTATCAAATCGATATCAAGTTACATCACCTTCCGAGTGGGCAGCTCTTTGATGAGTTATCCTTTCAGGGAACGGAGCTCTTTAGTCTTTTAGATACCGTAAGTCTCAAGACTAAAATAGCCTTGGGGATAGAATCTGAGCAGCTCAGCAAAGTACGAGATTTGCCAGCTCAACAGATTTTGACCAATTCCATGCCTGCTTATCAACAGTATTGTGAGGGATTTATCAAGGCTTTAGATGGAGATTTTTCTGGCTATCTCAAAGATATCGCTGCCTCTATTGAGATTGATTCAACTTTTGCCTGGGGGGCCTATACCACGGCTCAAGGCTATTATCAATACTTGCGCAGCGATGGCAGCTCAACTAAGGCGATCGATTTAGCGATGCGGCATCGCAAGCGTTTACCGGAGGTATTTGAAGCGAGAGTAAAACAACTCAAGTTCAGAATTTATGACGAACCTGAAAAGGCTTTGCAGCTCTCCCAATTATTAGTGGAGTTACATCTCGGTAATTTATACTTTAACCAAACAGAGATACACGCTCTCCCTCCACTTCGCCCCTTCGAAC
>CAZHOC010001050.1:0-2833 GCA_964534295.1 uncultured Bacteroidia bacterium
CTCAGGTTCAGTTTTGATGACGTGAGAGACATCCAGCAAAGCCTTAAGCAAGCTGGTATATCTTTAGATCGCGAAACTGAACCTGAGGGTACGGAAGGAGCCAGCATCGCATTTCGCGATCCTGATGGCAATATGATCTTGATTGATCAGCACGTACCGAAAAAATAATAGCTGAAAGATTTAGTTTCTTTAAACTTATCCATTTTTGATCCCGGCTCGCCTTCCTTGGCTGGGATGACCGACTCTGTATTTTTCTAGTACACCCGGTCAACCCGGAAAATTGAAGTATGAAAATTATCCGGAATCTTTTGGGGTTTCACTGCTTCGCAGAAGGCTTAGCCCTAATCAAAGGCAGCAGTATAGCTATCAACAGGGATAAGCGTTCCGCGCAGCGGTAAACCTAAAAAAGAGAAAGCCGGTTGATGAATAGAGATAATTCCTATTGATACTGACGAATGATCATCTGAATACGCTTATCACCTTTGAGAGAAGGGGAAATCTGGAAAAGGAAATCGTGACGATCAAAATCCAGCAAGAGCGCATTTTCTAAATAGATTTCGCCTTTACTACGAATACCCGCTTCATAGCAATAAGCGGAGCATTGGTAATAGAGTTCGGCGAG
The DNA here is from genome assembly GCA_964534295.1 of uncultured Bacteroidia bacterium. Lineage (GTDB taxonomy): Bacteria > Bacteroidota > Bacteroidia > J057 > J057 > JBCAWW01. Next base: position 623 of record CAZHOC010001050.1, read on the forward strand.
GCCGGGATTGATTTTGATGCCTTCTTCGAGATAAGTAATCGCACCAGTAAAGTTGCCATGCTCAAATAGAAGTTCCGACCAATCATGCCAAATATGGGGATCAGAAGGGGCATAACTTACGGCCTTTTCGAGGAAGGTGTAAGCAGAATGGCGATTTCCCAACTTGTATTCGCAGATCGCAATCGAGAGGCAGAGATCGGCATTTTCTTCGTCGAGGAGATAAGCCTTCTGATAATAATGGATCGCCTCTAAGAAACGTTCGCGACGCTCTAAACAAAAAGCGATGCCCACCCAAGCGTCGATATAGTCTGGGTCGAGCTTGGCGACATAGCCATAATAGCGCTGAGCATCATGGTACATCTCTAAGCTCTCGTAACACTCAGCGAGATGATAAAGCGTCGGGATATCATCTTCTCTGACAGAATTTGCTTCTAGAAATACCTGAAGCGCTTTTTGAGTCTGACCAAGGTCAAGGAGGAGTTCTCCTTTATTGAGGTAGGCTTGGGCAAAGTCATCGCGAATAACAATCGCATAATCCAAAGCATCGATAGCTCGCTCAAAGTTACCCTGTTTCTGATACAGGACAGCCATATTGTACCAAGCTAGATGCGTATACGGATAGGTCTCCAGATAGTCTTGATAAAGCTTAATGGCCTCATCATGTCTATCGTCAGATTCGAGTAAGAAACCTAATTCGTAAAGCGTGTCCTCAAAATCTGGTTTGATTTCAAGGGCCTTTTCGTAATAGGCTTGACTCTCTTCAATCTCTCCGCAGATTTGGGAGACATTGCCCATCTGCATATAAACTTCAGCTGGCTTATCGGTAATCAATAATAGTTGCTGGAGTTGCTCCAAGGCTTCGGGGAAGCGTTCGCGACGAGCGAGTAGGTCAGAGAGAAAATATACGTATTCAGGAGTGAGTGGGCTGTATTGCAGAGCGGTCTCCATATAAGCGATCGCGGGATCAAACTTACCGAGCTCAAACTCCAAACGAGCCAACTTGAAATATAGCTCACCGCTAGTAGGGTGAGTTTGCATCGCAAAGCGGACCAATTGGGTGGCTTTGCGGATTTCGCCTAAGGAAAGGTAATAATGATAGATTTCGTCAACCTTCATGAGGTCGATAAAATACATCTCTTTATTGCGCAAGCGGTTTTCGAACTCTTTTGCACTCCGCTGGGCTTCCTGCTCTTCAAATTCGTTATGGTCGAAAAATTCCTGCATATGAGGTTCCGTCTATGACAATCAGGGCATATCTGATCGATCCGCTTCCTACTCAAATATAAACTTTGAGAGAAACGATTACTACTTTTTTAATTAGGGCTTTTTTTGTATGAAACTAAGTAGACTCCGATCAATACCATCACAATGAAAGCGAGCTCTTCTAAACTCACTCCCTCTTCCAGCAAAAAGAAAGCCAGAACACTGACCAAAACCGGTTGGAGGTAGATATAAACCCCAGCTGTAGTGCTGGGTACTCTTTTCAATGCGATAGCATTGAGACTGTATGCACCAATGGTAGTAAACAATACTACGTATACGACTCCCAAAACCGTAGGTTGTGTTAAGCCAGTCCAGTCCACATTTAGCAATGGAGGGATACCAATAGGCAGGGTAAGTAGGGCACCAAAACCAAACGTCCAGGCCATAATGGTCATGGGGTGATAGCGTTGCACAAGGGGCCGCACCAGGACCAAATACAGCCCATAAACACAGGCATTGAAGACCACCATGAGGTCTCCCATCAGCGTCCCTTGATTGAATGAGAGAGATCTACCCCCCAATATCAGCAATACCGCTCCCGTTCCTGCCAAGGCCAATCCTAGGACACGAAGGGCCGAAAGCTTTTCTACTTTCATAAAGAAACCCACCAAAAAAACGAAGACGGGGGTGGTCGTCATCAATACTGAGGCATTGACAGGGAGGGTGAGGTCTAGGCCAGAAAAGAAAAAGATTTGATTGAGGGCGATGCCCAACATACCGCAAACAAAGAAGCGTAAATAGTCTTTGCGACTTTGGACCTTCTCTCGAATCCAGAAAAGCTGGATCAGCCAGAAGAAAATAATCGCTGCAAAGCAACGAATGGCAACGAGTCCTAAAGGCGGAATCTCAGCAAATAGATTTTTAGCGATGAAGTAATTAAAGGCATAAATAAAGGCAACTGCCAAGAGCGCCAAGTGAGCTATGTATTGCTTCATTCGGACTTCATCC
>CAZHOC010001051.1:0-1263 GCA_964534295.1 uncultured Bacteroidia bacterium
ATCTCAATAATTTTTATGCTGGGGCGATTTCTCTTTTGTTTGAGGGAGAGCGGGAGCTCCGCGACGCGGAACGCTTGGCCCTAGCTTTTGAGCTAGTCGAAAAAAGTCGCGCCAATTCGCTGCGTGAGCGTCAGCAAGAGTTAGCCATTTTACAGGCAGATTTTGCACCTGCTTTGCAGGATTCTCTCTCGGCCGCGCAAAGCCGTTTGGCCCACCTGCGCAATCAATGGTTTGGGGCAGACTCTAGTCAAAAAGTGGCATTACAGGCTAGGATCGCGGCAGCTAAAGAAGCCTGTCTACAATGGAATGAACAATTAGCGGATGCTCATCCAGATTATTATGCCCTCAAATTTGTGCCAGCTGTCCCGACTTTGGATGAGGTGGAAAGTCAGTTGCGGGAGGGAGAGTATTTGCTCAATTATTTTGTTGAGGATGAGTTGGTCTATGTTTTTTTTATCGCCTCCGGCGAACGCTTGGCTCTAAAGCTAGACGAAGATTGTTTAGCAGCTTTGCCTGACTTTTTGGCGATTCTCCAATCGGTAGATAGCTATTATGAGGATGGAGCTGCTACAGAAAAGCGCTATGCTTCTTTGGGCTTTGAGCTGTATCAGAAGTTACTAGCTCCTGTGCTAGCGAATCGGCCTCAGGCGCAAGGCCTTTGGATCGTACCCGACGGAATATTGGGATATCTGCCTTTTGAAACCCTGCTCACCCAAGCCGCCTCTGAAGCAGATGATTTTAGAAGCTTTGCCTACTTAATCAATAGCTCTCCCTTGCGTTATAGTTATTTCAATACTGCTGCTAGCAGTACTCCAGAACGCAATCATTTAGCCTATGCCGGTTTTGCCCCGATTTACCAAGCCGAGGGGAAAGAGATGAGCGTTCTGCGCAGCAGTCCCCTCCAAAACCTCGCTTGGGCTCGTAAAGAGGTGATCGAAGGCCAAAGAATTTGGGGAGGAGAAGCCTTTTTAGATGAAGCGGCTACGGAGCAGCAGCTAATGGATTTGACGGAATGGCCAGCGGTATTGCACTTTTCGATGCATGCATTGGTGGATGATCAGGATGCCTTACATAGCAGGCTGGCCTTTAGTCCGACCGAGACACATGGAGACCTGATGGTCCATGAAATTTATCAGCTTCCGATCAAAAGCCAGTTAGCAGTTTTGAGTGCTTGTAATACGGGGCAGGGGCCGATTTTTGAAAATGAAGGCATCGTTAGCTTGGCGCGGGCCTTTCGCTATGCGGGCTGTCCGAGCGTATTGG
>CAZHOC010001051.1:1304-2833 GCA_964534295.1 uncultured Bacteroidia bacterium
GAAAAGGCGGCTTTTGATATTCATGGGGTTTATTTTCAGGCTTTGGCAGATGGGGCGGATAAGGCTACTGCTTTGCAGAACGCTAAACTCACTTATCTCGATCAAGCGGATAGTAAAATTGCGGCTCATCCTTTCTTTTGGGCTTCTTTGGTGCAAATTGGGGATTCGGGGCCCATCCAGGTTCAAAGCAATATGATCTATTATTTGATCTTTGTGGCCGTGGCGCTTGGCTTAGGTTTTTGGGGAATTCTTAGGCAGAGAAAAAATCGCGTTTAAGTAGTCTTTTGCTTCCAACTGTAAGAAAAGTGAAGCAATCTATACTAATACAAAAAACGCATTAATAAAGCCTAACCCAATATGATCAAAGTTGACCAGCTTGTTAAGTCTTATAAACTCAACAAGAAGCAGAGAGCGGAACTCGGGACGCTTGAAAAAGAAGTAAGAGCCGTAGACGATGTGAGTTTCGAATGCGAGCCCGGCCGGATTTTTTCGCTACTCGGTCCCAATGGCGCTGGAAAAACCACCACGCTAAGGATGATCGCCACCATACTCAATCCCACCTCTGGTAGTGTAACCGTAAATGGTTTTCGTACCGACGAAGACCCAGCAGCAGTTCGCGCCAATATAGGTTTCTTGACCGGGAGTACCGGACTCTATGAGCGTCTAACCCCCAATGAGGTGATTCGCTATTTTGCCAAATTGTACAATCTAGACGGAGCTGATTTTCGCCAACGGAAAGAACGCCTTTTTGATCTGCTCGATATCAATGAGTTTGCCAGCAAACGCATCGGTCAGCTCTCCACGGGTATGAAGCAAAAGGTTTCTATCGCCCGGACCATGATCCATGATCCTCAAGTGGTCGTATTTGACGAGCCTACTTCAGGCCTAGACGTCATCACCGCGGAAAACATCATTCGCCTGATCCGCGATTGTAAAAATGAAGGCAAGACAGTCATCTTTTCCTCTCATATCATGAGTGAAGTGGACTTGCTCTGCGATGATCTTGCCATCATCCACAAAGGAAAACTTTGCTACCAAGGCACTATGGAGCAATTTAGAGCTGATTTTGTAGACCGTACCCTGACCGATGCCTTTATCCACGTGGTACAATCAGTGCCGAGTATTTAAGTCCTGCTTTTCATCTCCCATTCATTAGACTTCCATTTTCATGAACAATATATTTACCGTAGCTCGTAAAGAGTTTTTAGATACGCTGCGCGATCGCCGCACCTTGATGATGATGCTTTTGGTGCCATTGGTACTGTTTCCTGCGCTTTTTTATGTGAGCATCACCATCCAATCCAATCAAGAAAAGAAAGCCCGCGAGAAGAAACTCAAGATTGCTTTAATCGACAACGGGCAAGCAGGGGAATTTCGAACTATGCTAAGCGAACGCGATGATTTGACGATTATTGACGGTATCGCGACGGCTGAAACTGATAGCTTGATCCGCTCGGATAGCCTCGACTTGGCGATCGTTTTTGCGGACGATTTTAAGCAAATGCAGGATTCACTGGAAACAGGTACGA
>CAZHOC010001052.1:0-2821 GCA_964534295.1 uncultured Bacteroidia bacterium
CAATCTGGTCTGCTTCCCCAGAGGGAATTCGCTCTCCCTATATCACGGATATATTACCTGATCCAGATGGCTCCTATTGGTTGGCGGATTATACGGCTGGAGTTGAACATATACGGATCAAAAATGAAGAATTGAGCGTTGCGCGATTTAGCGCTGACCGCACAAATCCCTATTCGCCCTTAGATAATCGTGCTGACAGATTTCAATTTGATCAAGCGGGCAATCTGTGGATTTGCTCTCGTTTTGGACTGAGCCGTGCATACCAAAATGAAGCCGGAGAAATTGCTTTTAGACATTTGTTGCCACCCCCTATAGACTCGACTAATTTAAGAGGCAAAGGGGTAAAAATGTTCTATCAAGATGAAGCAGGAGTGCTTTGGTTAGCTTCTGAGGGGCTTTATCGAGTCGAATTAGCGGCTGGGCATGAGCAATCACCCTGGGAAGGGGAAGTAAACCCCCTCTTGCCCTTTAGTTGGAAACGTTTTGGCATCGCTGAAGGATTAAGCAATGAAAGCATTTATGGAATACAATGCGACAAAAATGGCCAGCTATGGCTAAGCCATAATCAAGGGCTAGATCGCTTTGATCCAGAGGCTCTTAGCTTTCGCAATTATACCGCTGAGGATGGCCTACAGAGCAATGAATTTAGCGCTAATGCCTTTACCCAAGACCAAAATGACTATTTATACTTTGGTGGAATTGAAGGCTTTTCTCGTTTTCATCCCGATAGTGTACGCGATCAGACCCAAGTGCCTCGAGCCATGATCACGAACCTTTCACTATACAATCAAAAAGTAAAAGTCGGCCAGCGGATACCACAGTCGAAGACCCAAATTTCAGAAAATATTGCCTATGCACAGCAAATAGCGCTTTCATGGCGAGACTATCTGGTCGGATTTGATTTTGTCGGTATTGGATACGGTCCTACCGAACGCTACCAATTTGCCTATCAGATGGAAGGCCTGGATGAGGAATGGCAGTATATTGGAAACCGTCGTTTTGCCAGCTTTACCAACCTAAGTGCTGGAGATTATACCCTAAAGCTCAAGGCCGCAAATGAGGATGGGGTATGGCAGGAGGAGCCAACTACTTTACAAATACATGTCAGTACCCCGCCTTGGCGCACTTGGTGGGCTTATTGTATGTATGCCATGCTGCTAGCTGGTTTTGTTTATGGCTTGATCCGGTTCCGAACCCGCAAGCTTCGTCAGGAGATGTTGACGCAGAGACGTATTGAGCAGGCCCGCCTTGCGGAACGCGAAGAAGTTAGAGCGCGCTCCTCGAGAGACTTCCATGACGAATCAGGCAATAAAATCACCAAAATCTCTCTATATACTGGCCTGCTTCGCCAGCGCCTTGACGAAGCTCCGGAGCTTGAATCGATGCTGGACAAGATCGATGATAATGTCAAAGCCTTGAGCGGCGGTATGAGAGACTTTATTTGGGCCCTCGATCCCCAAAAAGACCGTCTGTCTGATACCTCCCAGCGTCTTTTCGAATTCGGACAAACCCTATTTGAAGACAGTGGTATCAATTTGCAATATCATAACACCATCTCTGAGGAAAGGGATTACCGCTTCGATCTCAATATCCGGCGTCAGCTTTTGTTGATCTTCAAAGAGGCGATGAATAACTGTCTGAAGTACGCTGAAGCAAATGAGGTTCAGCTGCGCATAGAGGAAGAGGAAGATTTACTTGCCTTCTCCTTTCAAGACAATGGCTTAGGCTTTGATCGTGAACAGCTCTCTCGCGTCAATGGTCTCAATAATATGCAGCAGCGCGTCAAAGAGATGGGGGCGGATATAGAGATTAAAAGCGTTCCGAGCATCGGTACCCAAATCAAAGTGCTTATCCCTAAGAATATCATAAATCACCCAAATGGGTAATGGCCGAGGCGACAATATTCTGCTAAATTCAGATATGAATCAACGTCCTATTTATATCGCCATAGTCGAAGATGATCCAGAGATCCGTCAATTGTTGACGCTGATCCTCAATGGCTCGCCTGGATTTAGCTGTAGCCACAGCTTCCCCGACGCCGAATCTGCCCTTGCCGGACTCGCTCAAGATCCGCCTGATGTCGTCCTGATGGACATCCAACTACCCGGCATGAGTGGAATTGAATGCACCCAACAATTGCGAGAACTGCATCCTAAACTCGATATCATTATGTTGACTGTGCAGGAAGAAAATGATGATATCTTTGATTCTCTCTGTGCGGGTGCCACGGGCTATTTGGTCAAAGAAACCCCTCCTGCCAAGCTTTTGGCCGCGATTGAAGAGGCTCAAGCAGGCGGCTCGCCTATGAGTCCTCGCATTGCGAGGAGGGTTATCGGTTCCTTCCATCAAAGCCTGGTAAAATCCCCACTTTCCGCCCGAGAAACCGAGGTTTTGAGCCTTCTATGTGAAGGGCGGAATTATCGTCAAATCGCAGACCAGCTTTTCGTTAGCACCAATACCATCAAAGCGCACATCAAACACATTTACGAAAAGCTCCACGTCCATAACCGCGCCGAAGCCGTCCGCAAAGCGATGCAGGATAAGCTGGTTTGAGTTATTGAATTGTTGAAGGTTTGAATTTTTGAATGCTTGAATCAACAAATCAACAAATCCCAAAATCACCCAAAAGGGTAATTGATTTGAGCGCCCAGACGCCCCAACTTTGTAGCAAGCAATCTCCTAAAAGCCTGTATTATGAAAAAGTCCTGGCGGTTTATCGGTGGCATAGTCTTGAAAGCAATTTTGCTTTTAGTACTTGAAGTCGGCACCCTAATGTTGATTGGGCGTCTCTTCCCGCTCCCTAAAGGTCAAGGACTCCAAT
>CAZHOC010001053.1:0-2820 GCA_964534295.1 uncultured Bacteroidia bacterium
TAGTAACAATGGAGACGGCCTTTGTGGTAAGGACTTTCTTCTTTGTGATCTTTGGTTTGACCATCGTATTAGATTCTTTGCTCGATGCCAAGGTCGCCTTGATCAGTGGAGCCATCATTCTCTCTATATACCTCATTCGGTGGATATTTTTGCGGATCTTCCTTGGCAAGGACATCATGCCACAGCTTTACATTGTACCCCGCGGCTTGGTAACAGTCCTGCTTTTTTACGATATCCCTGATGCGGTCAAGACAGACGCCTTTAACCCGGGTATCCTACTTTTTGTCATAATCGTCACCAGTTTGATTATGACCTTTGCCTTGATTTGGGACAAAAGAAGAACTGGAAAAGCAATCCGTCAAGCACAAAGTAATCCTGTCGGAATTGCTCCTTGGAAGGCCCCGGCAGCACAAGAAACTGAAACTGAGTCAAGTAGCCATTAGTGTGAGAATTTTGTATTAAAAATGCCCAGAAAACTACATTTTCTTGTGATAGTTCTGTGATTTCCTGCCCCTAGTTTTGTGTTGTTCAATAAACAATAATAAACATGAAACTTACAGGAATTATCTCATTCGTATTTGTGCTTTTAGCATTCACTGCTTGTCAAGAACCAGAGCCAGTAGTAATTGACTCTAGCTTGCCACAGGGTACTTTCACCGCTCAATTGACAGGTTCTTTTGTAGAACAAAATGGTACCGGTAGTACTGGTACTGCAGAAATTGGTTCTGATACCGAAAACGGTCAGTTTCTTCGCTTTGGTGAGGACTTCGTTACCAATCTTGCCACTGGTACTGTAACAGTTTACCTTTCTACTTCTCAGGACTTCGTTGCTGATCCGATGAACGGTAACCCAGACCTCAAACTAGTAGGCGCTGTAACTGCTAATGGTGAAACCTTCTTCAAGTTTGACGCTGCCCCTGAGGCTAAATTTACCCACGTCATCCTTTGGTGTGGTTCTGCAAACATTCCATTTGGTTACGCAGCATTGCAGTAAATAATGCTTACCCAATTTTATAAGCTACCATTTCTCCTCAAGTGGGGAATGGTAGCTACTTTTTGCTTCTCCCTTCTGCCTAGCTTTGCGCAAAGCGGATGGGTAAAGCCCAAAGGTGAGCTCTATTCTAAGCTGAGTCTCGGGGCATTTGCTTCCTCAAAATACTATAATCTCAACGGAGATTTGTTGAACACCGCTCAGTTTCGCCAGCTTAGTCTAGGGCTTTATGGAGAGTATGGTCTGACCGACCGCATTGACGTGATTATCAATTGGTCTAGCTTCAAAGCCCAAGGTTTTGAAACCACTTCCACCGTTGCGGGCATTGGAGATTTAGGCTTAGGGATCAAATATGGCGTTTTGAAAGGGGTAGTACCCGTCTCGGTAACGATTATGCCTGATCTACCTATTGGTGCCAGAAATCTCTTTGCTCAGAATAAGGAAATTGCCTTCGAACGCATCAATCTTCCTACGGGTGATGGTGAGTTTAACTTACATACGACGGTAGCAGCCTCTTATGGCTTTGGCTCTTTGCCTTTTTACCTCAACCTATTTGGCGATTATAATTTTCGTACAGGTTTTGCTGGCAATGATTTTCGCGATCAGTGGACCGCTGGATTAGAGTTTGGCTGGCAGTTTCATCCAGATTTCTGGATCAAAGGCGACATTCAAGTCCAAGAAACCATTGGAATGCCTACTCAGCTTACCGATTTTATTCGCTCGGATGGGACAAGTTTCACTGGCTATGGCTTTGGATTGTTTTACAAGCTCAATGACAATTGGGGCCTCGATGTCAATTACCGAAACTTCACGGATTTAATCGTGCCGCGTCGCAATCTCTACAGCGCCGGTTTTATGAGCGCGGGCTTGATCTACGAATTGAAATAAAGACAGACTGTCTTTTTCGCTCAGGATTGATTTCCTTTGCTGCATGAATCGTATTCTGGTAGGAACGCAAAAGGGCTTGGTGATCTACGCTCGAGGAGAGCAAAATTGGTATTTTGAAGCAAGCTCTTTTGTTGGCCTGCCTGTCACTATGGTGTATTCCGATCCTCGGAACGGTACGTGGTGGGTAGGGATCGCACATAAGCATTGGGGGCAAAAGCTACATCGCTCCTTTGACCAAGGTCAAAATTGGGAAGAAGTAAAAGTTCCTAAATATCCAAAGGGAAGTGAAGTAAAGCCCGGCAAGCCTGCCAGTTTACGGCAAATCTGGGTTATGCAGCATGGGGGCCTAGATCGTCCCCAACGCCTATTTATGGGTACAGAACCCGGTGGCCTCTTTATGTCCGAAGACGGAGGCGATTCGTTCCACTTAGTGGAAAGCCTCTGGAATCATCCCTCAAGACCTTACCATTGGTTTGGCACAGGAACCGATTATCCTGAAATTCATTCCGTCGTCGTCGACCCACGCGACAGTGAGCATCTTTACGTAGCAGTAAGCTGTGCGGGAGTATTTGAATCTACAGATGGTGGGCAGACTTGGCACCCACGCAATGAAGGCTTGGTAGCTGCTTATCTCCCCAATCCTAGTGTAGAAGTTGGACATGACCCCCATAGACTTTTGCAATGCGCTAGTCAGCCCGAAGTATTATGGCAGCAAAACCATTGTGGGATCTTTCGTTCTACCAATGCGGGCCAATCATGGGAAAATGTTACGGATAAAAATGGCTTAGCAGATTATGGATTTGCTTTAGCCGTTGACCCTAATGACCCACTCCGGGCATGGGTGATTCCAGCGACAAGTGATGCAATCCGAGTAGCACCAGATTTGGCCTTATGTGTTTGCGTCAGTGAAGATGGGGGGCAAAATTGGCGAGCTTTAAGAG
>CAZHOC010001054.1:0-2818 GCA_964534295.1 uncultured Bacteroidia bacterium
TTTTGGGGTAGCAATCCAGCTTCACCGCCGCATTCAACTGGAATTAGATGCCCGTATATCAGCCGGTGCCCAACAAATTATCGGGAGCGGTTTATATACTCGCCCAATCGGCGGGACTTTCCAGTTTGCTTATGTATTTTTGTTATGACCTTAATGGTTAATGGTTTTCTATACTAGTGCAAGAGGGTTCTCTGTCGAGGAGAACCCTCATTTTTTTTGGGGTCTTTGTTTTTTTTCTTTGCCGCTTCGCGGAACGCTTATCTCGGAACATCCCCTTTTCGCTGGCCGTCCCCTTCAAAGGAGACTAGCGAGAATTCGGTACTATAATCTACCGTCAAGCCACTTTGAAGGGGCTGATGAGACGGAAAGGGATGTTTCAGTCTCCCCACTGCGCGGAACGCTTGCCTCGGGACATCCCCTTTTCGCTGGCCGTCCCCTTCGAAGGAGACTAGCGAGAATTCGGTACTATAATCTACCGTCAAGCCACTTTGAAGGGGCTGATGAGACGGAAGGGGATGTTTCAATCTCCCCGCTGCGCGGAACGCTTATCTTTCTCCATAAATAGTTCTCAGCCCATTGGTAAAGCCAGTGCCAAAGATCGTCCGATGGGTTTCATTATCCATTACTTCAGATGTAAGACGGATATCCTTAATCTCTTTGGCTCTAAGGATCCCTACAAACTCCTCCTGTAAATCGTCTATCCTTCCCTCAAATTCACCAGAGGCGAAGTAGATATCTTTGTTTTGCAGACTGAGGGGGATGCCAGCAAGTTGCTTAACCAATAGATTGTCTTTAAACCACAAAGAAGGGCTTAGTAAAAGATATCGATTGAATAGCTGAGCTTTATTCATCAGCACATAACAGCCAAACAGCCCCCCATAGCTATGCCCGTAGAGCGCTCTGTCATCTTCTTTCGCTTTGAAGTTTTGCTCAACGAAAGGGAATAACTCATTCTCAAAAAAGTCGCAAAAAGCAGGGGCTCCTCCCGTCGGGTCTACCTTACCTCCCATCTTCAAATCGGGGGCCTCTTCTGGAGTAAGATCTCGACTTCTCAATTCGTAAAAGTGGCCATAATCCGTATTATAAGCGACCCCAACCACCAAAATAGGGGGAATCAGCCTGTCCTTGATTAATCTTTGTACGATATAGCTGATACCCCCAAAATTAGTCTCAGCATCCGTTATGTAAAGGACCGGATATCGTTTATCGCTTTCCTGATCATAGTTTTTTGGGTAGGAGACTTTGAGTTGGTATGTTTGACCGTTAGCCTGTGAGTGGAGGTGATGAAGGCTGGTATTGGCCAGGTTGACCAAATTGCCCTCCAGCGCATCGGCCGCATTTTTATTCACTTTTTCGAGCCTAAGGACTTCTTCCTTTAGGTTTTGATTCTCAATGGCCAAGCGCTCGATTTCTGCGGTCTGATCGCTACATCCAGTGAGGATGAGCAGGGCGATTAATAGTTTTTTCATCTATTGATTCAGACTTTTCTTATTTCAAAGTTTTAAGCGGTAGTTGAGAAGGCGCTTCTAATGAAACGCCTCCTCTATCTTGCATCTTTTGAGTCTAAGCGCTACTGCTTTATTAAGGGCTCCGGATCGATTGGCTTACCGTTTAAGATCACCTCATAATGCAAGTGTGGATTCTTACTCATGCCGGTATTGCCTGACAGGCAGATAACCTTACCTTGCTGGACATAGTCGCCTACTTCTACCAAAATTTTGTCTAGATGTGCGTAGCGCGTTTGATAGCCATTGGCATGTTGTACCAAGATTTGCTTCCCGTATTTCTCAGTCTCTTTTGCTAGTATTACCTCCCCTCGTGCGCTGACTCGAACAGGAGTGCCAGATGGAATGAGGTAATCTACTCCACGGTGCAAAACCTCTTTTTTGCTTATAGGGTGTTTACGCATGCCATAACCAGACACGATTTTGGCGGAAACAGGGCTTACCTCAGGGAGATCCGGATTAGCGCTAATTTGGGTTTGGACCACTTTAAATACTGCTGTTCCGATTTGGGGAGCATTTGCCCTTACGATTTGCTTTGGCCTTTCAGTGTTTTGAGGATTGAACTGGATTTGAATCCAGCCAAAGCTGTTGAAATAATAGCCAACTCCTGTGATGAGGCTGCCCATCAATACAATCGCCACTAAATATCTTTTACTGGATTGAAACCAGCGGTTTTTTGTTTCTAACATTTTGTTCTTTGTTGTGGGAGAGCGTTCGGCGAAGCCAGATACAAAAGGCCTACTTCTCATCTTTGGAGACGCAAAGCTCTGCTTTGTAAGTTGGTTTAAACCAAACATCACCCATAAACGGTGATAAAAGTATAAATCAAATCTATGCCTCAGTTCGATTGGCAGCTAAGGCAAAAGGATCACCTTCTTTTTCTTGGACACTAATAGGCAGAGGCCCTCAGGCTAAGCGTTCTCCGCAGGAGTCCCCATCTACCCCCATCATCAGGCCTTTGCTAGCTTTTTTTGAGCAAAAGGAATCCCTAGACTCAATAATAAGATGAGCCAATGATGAAATATAGGACGATTAAGGGGAGGGGCTAAGCCAAAAGTGTCAGCTGCCCTGAAAGAAGAGCTAAGCAGTGCAAAATCGCAAAGCCGTAGGTGATCAAGTGCATGGCGAAGCTAGTCTTTAAATAAACTAGCAGGGTCGATATGCTCACCATTTAGTTTTACCTCATAGTGCAAGTGAGGGGCAGTAGACAATCCCGAGTTGCCAGAGTAGGCCACAGTTTCTCCCTGTTTGACGATGTCTCCTTCCTTGACCGCGATTTTGGACAATTGTGCATAGCGCGTTACGTAGCCATT
>CAZHOC010001055.1:0-2818 GCA_964534295.1 uncultured Bacteroidia bacterium
ATCCATTTGGCGCCGGAAGACTACAAAGATGCGGTAAATACAGAGCTCAAGCGTTATGCGAAGCAGGCCAATATGCCTGGTTTTAGAGCTGGAAAAGTGCCTATGGGCATGGTGAAAAAGATGGTCGGACGTGCCATCGTCGTAGAAGAAGTAAATAAAGTAGTTAGCAAAGAATTGACTAGTTACTTGACAGAAAGCAAACTGGACATTCTCGGGCATCCCATGCCAAAGCATGAGCTTACTGAAGATGATTTTGATCCAGACTGCAAAACTGCCATGGATTTTGTCTTTGAAGTAGGTCTAGCCCCTGAATTTGAAGTGAGCTATGATTTCAAAGAAACGCCTACTCAATACGAAATCGAAATTGACGATGCGTTCTTCGAAGAAGAGCTCAAAAACTACCAAGACCGCTTTGGAGAAGTACAAACTCCAGAAGAAGTAGGCGAAGGCGACATCATTTATGGTAATGCCCACGAGGTAGACGCAAATGGCGAAAAAGTTGAGGAAGGTTTCCAACGCATGATCGCTCTCAATCCTATTCGGGTCGAAAATCCAAAATTCTTCAAGCCTTATCTAGGAATGAAGGTTGATGAAGTTGCCGATTTAGATCTTTTCAAAATGAAGAAGGACGTTGCTGAAATCGGCAAGCTGATCTTCATGGAAGTAGAAGAACTTGAAGAACTACGCGAAAAGACGATTAAGTTTGAAATAAAGCGTATCAATCGTATTAGCCTCGCCGAGTTAAACCCTGAGTTCTTTACCAAAGTAGCTCAAAACTTGCAGTGGGAAGAAACCGAGTTTGCAGACCTTGAGGCTTTCAGCGCGAAGATGAAGGAGCAAATGCAAAAAGAGTTGACTGAGTCAACTAAATGGCAATTCCGTAATCAAGTGCAGAAGCAATTGATGGAAGTGAATCCGCTTACCCTTCCTGATGAGTTCCTTAAAGAATGGTTACTGCAAAACGAAGAGAAATACCAGACAATGGAGGACGTAGAAGCTGCCTATGGCGACTTTACTACTTCGGTAACTTGGAGTCTCATCGTAGAGAAGATCCAGCAAGGAGAAGGCTTTAATCGTATCGAGCGCGAAGATATAGAGGAAAGTATCAAGAAGGCTATCACCGGCAGTTTCGCTTCTCGTGAAGAAGAGCTAACTGACGAAATGATGAAGCAATATGTTGATTACTCTATGGGTAATCAGGAGATGCTTGATATGCATCACCGTCAATTGACTAACGAGCGTCTTTACGACTATCTTGACGGCAAAGTAACTAAGCAGAGTGATAATATTACTGCTACCGACTTCGTCGAACTACAGAAAAAAGAGCAGGAAGCTGCTTAATACATATCGATTTTGTATCGAAAAGGGCTGTGAGAGATCGCAGCCCTTTCTTTTTTGGGCCCAATTTCCGGCCCATTTAAGTACGGATAGACAAAACATTTACACGGCTGTGAAACCAAGCCACACGAAGGTATCGAAGTGGGTAATTTTTGCGCTTTAAGGCACGTATTTGGAAAGGTGAACATAACAAACACAGAATTTTCACTTAACCAGTAGCCCTATGAAACGGATTGTTACCCTAGCACTAAGTTTACTTGCCACCATGAGCATGGCTTTTGCCTTCAATGCCGAGATGGTCGTCCAAAGTAACAACGGTCGCTTCCTCCTTCAAATCAACGGGAGGACTGTAAACCGGACACCACAGACGCAAGTAATAGTACCCAATATAGACGGAGGCAATCACCACATCAGCATGCGCATGGTGGATGGTCGCCCCAACACCCTACAATTTCGCGGCGTATTTGTCCCCCGCAATGAACGCTCTATTTTTACCCTTGTCCGCCAAGGTCGTGGTATGATGACCTTGCAAAAGACGGCTTCTGAGCCACTGCGCAATTATAGTCCCCGCCCTCGCCAAGCTGGTCCTCGAGGCAATGGCTACGGTCAAGGTCCAAACCGCCCTTACAATGACAACCTTTGCTATGATGCCATGCATCCTGCAGACTTCCAGAATGCGCTCAGAGCAGTACATAACAGTCGCGGATTTGAAAAGCAATTCCGTACCGCCAAAGAAGTAGTGCGCACCACTTGTCTAAGTAGCCGTCAGTTAGCAAAACTGGTCAAAGCCCTTGACTATGAAGAGCATATGCTTAGTGTAGCTAAACTCGGTTGGGATCGCGTAGTAGATCCGGAAAACTTCCAAGTGGTAGAAAACCAAATCCGCCGTCGTGCTCATCTACGCTCTTTGCAAGATTATGTAGATCATCATCCGCGCTTTGAGCCCCAGTACTCACAAGGTGCTAACTGTAGCCCAAATGATGGTGGCCCCTATTATGAAGATGATCACTATGACTATGGCTATTACAATGGAGGCGGCTACAACAACGCCCCTCGTAGCATCAGCAACGATCAGTTTCGATTATTGCTCCGCGACATGCGCCAGAGTTCTTATGACAAGGACAAGCTCCAGATAGGAAAGCGCATCGCAGAACAAAATCCATTGACTAGTGAGCAGGTCCGTCAGCTATGTAATCAGCTCGATTATGACGCTTACAAGCTAAAACTGGCCAAGCATGCTTACCGCCACGTGGTAGATCCAGAAAATTATTTCATCGTCAAGGAGGTCTTTTCATTCACTTCCTACAAACGACAGCTCGAAGATTTTATCCGATAATGATTTAGGGGAGGCTTTATGCTTCCCCTTTTTTTATTTACTGCTTCGCAGAACGCTTATGTCTTTGACATCTCCCCTGCTCATTTCATTCGCTGTCCCCTCAAAGAGGGGACTAAAACATTCCCGTTAAGCCCCTTTGAAGGG
>CAZHOC010001056.1:0-2815 GCA_964534295.1 uncultured Bacteroidia bacterium
CGAAACTTGGTTGATCCAAAGGGTATCATGGTCCGCGGAGACTCCCCATACGAAGTCATGGCCATGAGTATTGACTGGAGTACGCATTCTTTTGGCGGTTTGCCATGGGCCTCCGGGAACACGCTCACTGTACCAAATATCGCCCGGATCGAGCGCACCTGCGGTATTTTCTGGTGTTTCCCTCCGCCAGAAGTAAAGAGTATTACCGTCTTGGGTGAGGACTGGTTCTCGTTCTTCGTATTCAGAATTGACTCCCTTAGCCAATCGTTCGGCGGTTTGGGCCGTTAGTAGGGTAAAAGGAGTAATCAACAGT
Source organism: uncultured Bacteroidia bacterium (assembly GCA_964534295.1). Taxonomy (GTDB): domain Bacteria; phylum Bacteroidota; class Bacteroidia; order J057; family J057; genus JBCAWW01. Next base: position 314 of record CAZHOC010001056.1, read on the forward strand.
AAGCATAATAGGGTGCTACGGAACATGTATGGATGTATTGGGTTGGACAAAACAAGATACGACTTTTTTAGCCGCTTTAGTATTTTAACAGAACATGAAGAAACGACGCGTAGAGATAATATTCCTTCTTTTTTTGTGCATAAACTCACTAGTCTTGGCCCAAGGACCTCGTCGAGTAAGCGGAGAATTGATCTTACAACTTGATCCTGGTTATCCTGCTAGCAAGTTAGATTACTGGCCGATTCGAGGCGAAAATGCGCTGGTTCGTCTAGATTACAGTCGTTGCCTATCGCGCTCCATGCATATCTATTTGTTTAGATTTGATGAGGCCCTTGCAGGTAACGTTTCCCGCTCTCAAATCTTACAGATTGAAGGCGTCCAATGGGTGCAATACAATCACTATTTAGATAGCAGGGGGAGCACTGCCACCATCCCTAATGACTCTCAGTTTCCCAACCAATGGAACTTCAATAACACCGGCCAAAACGGAGGCACGGTCGATGCTGATGTGGATGCGGTAGAAGCTTGGGATCTGACTACAGGCGGTTTGAGCACGAATGGAGATAGCCTCGTAATTGCGATAATAGATGATGGTTTTGATTTGGGCCATACCGACCTGAAATACTGGAAAAACCGGCAGGAGATTCCCAACAACGGCCTTGATGATGATAACAATGGTTATATCGATGATTATGACGGTTGGAATGGCGTCAATAGCAGTGGAGTTATCACCAGCGCTCAGCATGGAACCCACGTAGCAGGGATCGCCGCTGCCCGTGGCAATAATAGTATAGGCGTCAGTGGGGTCAATTGGGGGCTACAAATTATGCCGGTTATCGCGACGCCGGGAACAGAAGCAGATGCCGTGGAGTCTTACGCTTACATCTTGGACATGCGCCGTTTATACGACCAAACTAATGGTGCCCAAGGAGCTTATGTAGTGGCTACCAATTCGTCTTTTGGGATCAATAATGCTGATCCGGCGGATTTTCCGCTTTGGTGTGCGATGTATGACTCACTTGGGCAGGCGGGTATTTTGAACGCAGTATCTACAGCTAATAGCGGGGTCAATGTTGATATGGCAGGAGATATTCCTTCCACTTGTGGGAGCGAATATATGATTGCGGTTACCGCTTCCGATCGTAACGATCAAAGGAGTGGAGGGGCCGCTTACGGTCCCATTTCGATTGACTTAGCTGCACCGGGAGTTGACGTTTTCAGTACCATCCCTTCGAGTAGTTTTGGCAATCAGAGTGGTACTTCCATGGCTGCGCCTCATGTAGGCGGAGCCGTAGCTTTGCTGTTGAGTTATGCTTCCCCAGACCTATTATCATTGTATGAACAAGATCCGGCGGCAACGGCTCTTTTGTTAAGAGATTTAATCTTCGCAGGCGTAGATACCCTTCCCAATTTGGTTGGAGATATCGCGACCGGAGGGAGACTCAATTTGTTTCGCTCTTTGCAGTTGTTAGACTCCGTCAACGTCGCAATCAGCAATAATTGCTTACCACCGGCCCAACTAAGTAGTAGGGCTGTCATTGATACCAGCGCTACCTTATTTTGGCAACCTATTACGGACAGCAGCCCTTATCAAGTCCGTTACCGAGCAGTAGGAAGTAGCAATTGGATTTCGCTAGTCGCGAACGATACCTTTTTAGCCGTCAATGACTTACAAGCCTGTACCGATTACGAATTTCAGGTCGCTCCTGCCTGTGCCCCTTCTGGCAGCTTTGTCTTCAAACAGCAATTTAGTACCGACGGATGTTGCGAGGCACCCAGTGGATTGAGCGTACTCGCCAATACAGATACGAGCCTAAGCCTTAGCTGGGACGGAGTGTTCGGCGCAGACGAATACCGCTTTGAATATCGAGCCCTCGGAGAAAGTGATTGGACCTTATTGATCGCTGGTGATACTGCTTTTACACTCTTAGGTCTTGATGAATGCGCTGCCTACGAAATCCGAGTGGGCAGTACTTGTGATGGTTTACAAAATGGCTTCTCCACTCCAATTCAAGCTAGTACGGGTAATTGTGCCTGCACGGGTGATGCCTATTGTGAGATCAATTTTGGGTCCGCCAATGGGGAGTGGATTGATAGTGTCCAGATAGGCGAGTTTGCCTATCAAAGTGGACAAAATAATGGTTATGGTTACTTCCCGAATTTATGTTTTAGTCTGGAACGTGACTCTACTTATGCGGTTCGACTGGAGCCGGGCTATGCTTCTTTTAACTTTAGAGAAGCTTGGCGCATTTGGATAGATCTCAATCAAGATGGAGATTTTGAGGATACCGATGAACTGGTGTTTGATCCCAATGTAGCTTCGGATACAGTCCTTAACGGTAGCTTGACAGTACCTTCTACTGCAGTTGTGGGCCCTACTCGTATGCGGATCGCGATGCAGTTTGCGGGCTTTTCGGGAGTCAATAATCCTGAAGGCTGTGAGTCGCCAGACTTTGGGGAGTTTGAGGATTATTGTGTTACGATAGTGGGGCCTAATCAAAG
>CAZHOC010001057.1:0-2814 GCA_964534295.1 uncultured Bacteroidia bacterium
GTTTTACTCGCCAGGTTGCGGAATTGATTACCCAGGTTAATCCTAATTATGCTTATCCGCGAGCCTTGATTTCTACTGCAATCGAAAGTGCGCATGATCAGAAATATTTTTCCGAACATTTGCCTAGTCTGACCGAAGTCTCTGAGGGCAAAAAAGAAGAGGTCAAAACCTTCTTAACGGATATGATCTTTAGAACTATCCAATCTTAGATTAGAATCTTATTAAATGTTTTACTCTTTGACTTGATAGTAAAACTATCATTTTGCTAAGTCGTATTTAATACCAAACGCTTTAAATACGACCTTATGAAAAAAGTATTTCAGATTTTTCTAGTAGGCGCATGTTTAATATCCCTGACTAGTTGTGCCACCATTCGCCCCGGTGAAGCAGCAGTCAAGCAAACCTTCGGTAAGCTACAACCTCAAATTTACGAGGCAGGCTTAGTAGGTTATAATCCTTTTATCACACGCTTAGTTCGTGTACCCACTCAAACTGTAAATCTTGAGGTAAAGCTCAATCTGCCTTCTCAAGATGGACTTAATATTGCTTCAGAGATTTCGATTCTCTATCGCATCCTCCCTGAATTTGCCCCTTCCATCATCTCCAATATTGGGATGAATTATGAAACTACGGTTGTGCTTAGTGTATTTAGATCTGCTGCGGCAGATGTTTGTTCTCGCTTCCTTGCTAAGGACATGTACACAGCCAAAAGAGCGCAAATTGAGAGTGAAATCAAGGAGCGTATGGATGAATTATTAGCTGAGAGAGGTTTTGATATTGAAGCAGTTCTTCTCAAAAGTATCGTCCTTCCGGATGGTCTAGCTAGCGCAATTGAAGAGAAGCTAGAAGCCGAGCAGAGTGCCCAGCGTATGGAGTTTGAATTACAGCGTGAGCGCATGGAAGCCCAGCGCAGGATCATCGAAGCCGAAGGTATTCGCGACGCACAGCTCATTATCGAGCAAGGCCTTAGCCAAAGAGTAGTCGAGTGGCGCAGTATCGAAGTTTTTGAGCAGCTGGCTACATCGCCAAACGCTAAAATCATTATCACCGATGGGGAATCTCCACTGATGATTGACTCTGAGCCAAGAACAGAACAGCCCGCAGAGCAAAAGCCTGCGCCTCAGACTACCGTGTCCCGGACACGCCGTTAGTCTCCCTAACCAGAATCTTTTCGTTACTCAATATTCCTACAGTGATGGGTGGGGACTGCCCCTGAACCATATTCCTTCTGCCCATTTCAGAGGTATGTTTCCACCCTTTTTTATCTCACCAAAACAGAAAAAATGATTCAACTTACCAACCTACGTACCAAAGTCGCTGTCGCCCATGGGGACGGAATTGGTCCAGAGATTATGCTCGCTACCCGCAAAGTTTTAGAGGCTGCGGGTGCTCCTATTGATTGGGTATCAGTCGAGATGGGCGAGCAAGTCTATCTTTCGGGACAAAGCGCAGGTATCGACCCCGATGCTTGGAATCTGATGAGAGAGGCTGGCGTGTTGCTAAAAGCACCTATGACTACGCCACTGGGTGAAGGGTATAAGAGCCTCAACGTAACATTACGCAAAAGCCTAGGGCTCTTTGCTAATGTGCGTCCAACTCAAGCATATCATCCATATGTAAGTACTCATTTCCCTAATCTCGATGTAGTAGTAGTTCGAGAAAACGAGGAAGATCTATATGCAGGCATTGAACACCAGCAAACCGAAGATGTGGTGCAATGTCTCAAACTCATCACCCGTCCAGGGTGTGAAAAAATTGTCAAATACGCCTTTGAATATGCCCGCCTCAATGGTCGCAAGAAAGTTACTTGTATGACCAAGAGCAATATCATGAAGCTGACTGACGGCCTTTTTGCCAAGGTATTTAAGGAGATTGCTCCTGAATATCCTGACATACAGTCTGAGCATATGATCATCGATATCGGTACGGCTCGCCTCGCTACCGAACCCGAAAATTTTGATGTCATCGTTACTACGAATTTGTACGGTGATATCCTTTCGGACGTCGTATCTCAGATTGCTGGCTCTGTCGGTCTAGCTGGATCAGCCAATATCGGGCAAGAGTTTGCCATGTTTGAAGCCATTCATGGCAGTGCTCCCGATATTGCTGGTCAGGGTATTGCAAATCCATCTGGATTGTTGCATGCCGCCATTTTGATGTTGCGTCATTTGGGTTATGCTGCTATCGCAGAACGCATCCACGAAGCTTGGCTAGCCACTCTCGAAGCTGGAATCCATACTGCGGATATCTATCAGCCAGAGATAAGCAAACAAAAAGTCAGCACTCAGGAATTTGCAGAAGCAGTAATTGAAAGATTGCCTAGAGTGCTGCCCCAAAATGGTTCAAACGAACCGTCAAGCACTAATAGCCCAAAGATTGAAGTCCCTACTTATGTGCGCCAAAAGCAACAAAAAACCCTCGTAGGGGTAGATGTCTTTATCGACTGGAAAGGTTCTGATCCAAAGATTATTGGACAAGCTTTGCAATTGCTAGCGGGCCCCCGTCTGAAACTCAAAATGATCACCAACCGCGGAGTCAAAGTATTTCCAAATGGATTGCCTGAGACTTTTTGTACAGATCACTGGCGTTGCCGCTTTGTGAGTGTAGAGGCTGATCTCACGCAAAAAGAACCCCATTACCCGATCCTGCATTATGGAGAGAGCCTAGAGCTGATGCATAAGCTTTACGCCCATAATTGGGAGGTAATTAAAACTGAAAACCTTTACACCTTTGATGGGAAGCGCGGCTTCTCACTAGGTCAAGGAGAATAAATTCATAGCTGCTGTTAAGTTTAAAGGGACTATTTGCCCGATA
>CAZHOC010001058.1:0-2808 GCA_964534295.1 uncultured Bacteroidia bacterium
AATTCAAATTTCGCGTCGATGAGGGCAATTGGTTGTCGCCTCCAGCAGAAGCTCCCAATGCCGCTGGCGGTAACCTCAAATTCATGCATACGATCAAAGTGCCAACATTTCAAGCAGAACTCCGCTCCGGTGGCCGTATCTGGAACCGCGTCGAAGGAACCAATCGCCCCCTCAACCCCAATGCTTATCGTTTGACCGATGGGCAAGGCAAAGAAATTCCTATCGCGGCCGTGCTCCCCAATACCGCTACGGAAGCCTTGATTATTACTACCCCACCGCTGGATATGCGTCGAGTCTATTTTTTAGAGTTGCGCGAAGCGGGACTAAAAACGCACTGCTCTTTTGATAGTTGGTTTAAGGAATTGTACTCGACCAAAGAGTTAGGGGCAAACGTTCATGATGGTAAGACGGACTTTCGGATCTTCTCACCAAGAGCAGAGAGAGTGGTGCTTTACCTCTACGAGGAACGCTTATCCCCAGAGGCCAAAGAGACGGTTGAGATGAGGCGTGATGCCGATGGCGTATGGGAGGCGAGTTTTGACGCTGATCTCAAGGGAACATTTTACGATTTTACCATCCACGGCCCAGTCGAAGAAGGCAGCCACTTCTACGAATCACTTCCCAAGCATATATCCGATCCTTATGCTCGCGTCAATGACGACGCATGGGGCCGTAGCCGCGTTTGGTATAAAACTACCCCCGCTACTCCGCTCAAAAACGGCATTCCTAAGCTTGAAGATGTGATTTCATATGAGGTCCACGTGCAGGACTTTACCGATCTTTTGCCAGTAGCGGACGAACTCAAAGGCACTATTTCAGGCATGGTCGTGCCGGGCCTTAAAAACAAAAAGCGCCAGCCGATAGGTTTTGATTATCTCGTCAATCTAGGGATCAATACGGTCCACCTCATGCCCGTGCAAGAGTATATGCACTATCCTGATGAGCTTTGGCGCAAATCTTTTGCCGACGATCCATTTTTCAAAGAAATGGGGATCGCCGAGGAAAACTATCAATGGGGCTATCGTACTTCACATTGCTTTGCGGTCGAAAACCGCTATCGCACCAAGGGCTCCGAACTTGGCAGCGAGCGTGAGCAGTTTCGTGATTTAGTGCAAGCTTTTCATGATAAGGACATTGCTGTCATCATCGACATCGTTCCTAATCACACGGCCGAGGACATGGACAGTGAGCCGCACAATTTTCACTTCAATGTCTTAGATAAACTCTATTATTATCGCACTAGAGACTTGGATCATATCGGGGAATATGGCAATGAAGTCAAGACCGAAAATCGTCCCATGGTGCAGCGTTGGTTGATTGACCAGTGCAAGCATTTTATCGAAGAGTTTGGGATTGACGGTTTTCGGATAGATTTGGCCGGTCAGATCGACAAGCAAACCCTTATCAAGCTGCGCGCTGAATTAGGAGATGATATCATCATTTATGGTGAACCATGGATTGGTTCCAACGACCCTAACTTCGAGAGCAATCCTTCATGGGACTGGTATAAACAAGATTCCCCCATTACCTTCTTCCAAGACGAAACCCGCGATGCCTTGATCGGTAATCCTTTTGAACTTTCTGATCCACATGCCCATCGTGGCTACGCCGGGGGCTACTTCCACGCCAAAGGCAAGGTGAAACAAGCACTTTCAGCCGGCTTCCATGATGATAAAACGCCGCTTAGTGGCATCAATTATCTCGATATTCACGACAACTGGGCTTTGGCTGATCGTTTTGCGAAGCAAGACTGGAACGGCTTGAAAGGAGTGGACGAAGAACGCTACAAAATAGCTGGTCTACTTCTCTACACCTCAGTAGGACCGATCGTTACACATGGCGGTGTCGAAATTATGCGCTCTAAAGGCCTGGCACCACTAGAAGAGTTTGTCAAACCCGGGGAAGAATGGCTTGAAGCCCACTTTAAAGGTCGCGACGATACCTACAATATGCGTCGCGCCAATACCTTTTTGTGGGAAACGGTTGGACAGACAGAAAAATCTAGAGGCAGTAATTGCGACTACAAAGGCATGCTAGCCTTTTGGCAGGGACTCAATCAGTTTCGGATGAGTGAGCATGGGAAAGTCTTCCGCCGTGGCGAAGCTTTGCCTGACTATTATTACCAATGGATTGAAACCGTAAATCCTTATCAATTAGGCTATATCGTCGATAATCAGGTATTCGTGCTCATCAATACCGGGAGCGATGAACATGATTGGGACAATGTCATTTTGCCTGAGGGTAATTGGAAGCTGATTGGCAATCACACTGGTATTAATCTCAAAGGCGTTAAGGATCGCAAAGAGCGAATGAACATCAAAGGCGGTGAAAACCATTATTTTCGCCTAGATGGGACTTCTTTTTTGTTGTATGTACGGGAATAATCTTAATTTCCGGTTTAATACAACCACCTCCTTATGAGATCCCTCTATACTCTTTTGCTCGGAAGCTTGTGTCTTCCCCTCTCTCTTATGGCACAAATCCCGAGTCCGGCCGACTTTCTTGGCTATGAATTAGGCGAGCAGTTTACCTACCATCACCGAGTAGTTGAGTATTTTAAGGCGGTTGGAGCGGCTTCGCCGAACGTTCAACTCCAATCCTACGGAAAGAGTATTGAAGGGCGCGAGTTGATGGTGGCTATCCTCTCTTCTCCTACCAATCTAGGCCAGTTAGAAGCCATCCGTACCGATAATCTCAAAGCGACGGGTCTTGCCGAAGGCTCAAAAGGAAAGAATCAAAAGCCCATCGTTTGGCTGAGCTACAACATCCATGGCAATGAAGCCGTCTCTCCCGAAGCTGCCATGGCGA
>CAZHOC010001059.1:0-1929 GCA_964534295.1 uncultured Bacteroidia bacterium
CGATACACTTCTGCAGCCTAACACTTGTCCCGAGTATATTACTATCAATTTGACGATTCCTGAGATTGACACCACTATTAGCCAGAGTGGTAGAACCCTTTCGGCACCAATTCCGGGGCTTTCATATCAGTGGTTAGATTGTAGCAATGGGTATGCTGTTATTCCCGGTGCCACCAACTTTGATTTCACGCCGGTTGATCCAGGGACTTATGCGCTCGAAATCACTCAAGATGCTTGTGCCGATACTTCTGGATGTCATACGATAAGCAGTGGACTGTCAATCTCATCTCGGTTTCCGTCTCCAATTTCTTTATTCCCAAATCCCGGGCAGGATGCTTGTTCGATTGATATGGGACAAATCTATCCTGAAATCTATATAGAAGTATGGGATATAGCGGGAAAGCGAGTTGATAGCAAACATTTTCGCAATAGACAGTCGATCTTACTTTCTATGACTGATCGAGCAAAAGGGCTTTATTTGATTAGCGTGCGAACCCCAGAATACGCAGCAGTATTCAAATGGCAAAAAGAGTAGTTGCTTGAAAATAATTAATTGAGTTAGCGGTCCCATTGTATTCAACCTCATTAGTACAATGGGACTCTTGCTTGATTATGGCTGGATGGTTTCATTTTTACTGCTGCGCAGAACGAGATAATCGTTCCGCGCAGCGGTAAAAAAAAACTAAACTACTCAAATTTGATTCTCCGCTAGGTTGAGATAGGGCTCCAAAAAGCGGTGCACCTCATCTGCTAGTAAGCCTACGCTCACCTCCAATCCCCCTTCCCTCATGATTTCTATTCCCTTGCCCTGGTTTCTGGGGTCCGGGTCTAAGATGGCGATATGAACGGCTTTGGGTTTTCGTGGTACCATACTTCTGGCACAGGAAGGAGTCCGTCCGTGAAAAGAACAGGGTTCAAGCGTTACAAATATCTCACAATCAGATAGATCCTCTTCTATTTTGGCTAAGGCGCTGGCTTCTGCATGGGGCTGTCCGGGAGGCAAGGTATAACCCTTAGCTACTATTTCTCCTTCCCTCACGATGATACATCCCACTGGTGGATTGGGGAGACAATGAGGTAGTGCCAGTTTGCTTTCGGCCAGGGCCGCTTGCATAAAAAAACTTTTCTGCTTGGAGTCTAGATTCATATAAGTGCGAGTCTGTGTAGTGCACTAAGGCTATTCTCTAGGCGCTTAGTTATAAACATACGGAAAAGGAGAAAAGTTGGATTGCATTGTCAAAAATATCTTACTTTTTTGTAAGGTCTTAAACATTTTAATATGTAAATATTTCATCCTTATCAACTCACAGCGCAAAAATGACCGTCCGCCCGTAAGCTATTTAAATACCAGTTTTCGTAATTATTTTTCACGTGAATCTTACTAGACTTTTTCAACTGGTTAATACGATAGATACACATGTGGCTAACCCCATTTAAGCAGAAACCACTGCTACTCGTTCTTCTCTTTATCGCTTTATCTGCTTTTACCCCTTTATTCTTACCCCCTCCCGGACTTACTAGTCCAGAGGCTATTGGACCATTTCTCAACAATACTTTGCCGGATCGGACTCCCGGCAATGGAGGAGCGGTTACCTGGGGTATTTCTCCGGTTTATCCCAATCTGTTTTTTGATGATCCTTTGGTGATTGTCCCAGACGAGCGTGCCAACAAGATTTTTGTAGGTTCTCGTGATGGGGTGCTTGAAGTCTTTGATGACGATCCTAATGTAACTACTAAACAAACAGTGGTGGATCTGCGCAATCAAGTCGCAGAGGTTTGGGATGCTGGCTTTTTGGGCATGGCTTTGCACCCTGACTTTGGGCTTGCGGGTTCCCCGAACGCCAACTATGTGTATCTATACTACACTGCCAAGGGCGCAAATGGCCAAAACGGTCCTTTTGCTTGCTCAAGCGGCTGTTTTACCTGTTT
>CAZHOC010001059.1:1962-2805 GCA_964534295.1 uncultured Bacteroidia bacterium
AATCCAAATTGGTATGGTAGCTACCTCAGACTATCGCGTTTTACGGTAGACCCTAGCAATTATACAATCAATCCGAATACAGAACTTCGGATGATCAATATCCGCCAGTACAATGGTACCCACCGCGGTGGGGGGATGGTATTTGGCGACGATGGCTTCCTATATCTTACGATCGGTGATCAGGCCCGTAATACAGGTGCCCTCAACATTGTCAACAACTTCGAAGGTGGAGTGATCCGTATCGACGTAGACCAGCAAGGCGGAAGCGTAAGTCATGCTCCTCGGCGCAAAATGGGCGTAGAGACTGGCCTAGCTGATGAATTTACCGGTGTAGGTTATTATGTCCCAGACAGCAATCCTTGGCAAGCGGCTGACAACAGCATGTTTGAAGAATTTTATACGGTTGGGCACCGAAGTCCCCACCGCATGACTAAAGACCGCGGCACCGGAGATATCTTTATTGGTGAAGTAGGTGGCGGCCAAAGAGAGGAAATCAATGTCGTAGAAAGCGGCCGGAATTATGGTTGGCCAATCTTTGAAGGTAACCTCGGTCCGACCAATCGTTGTGGTTCTGGTACAACAATCAATTTTGGTACTTCCAAGGCTCCCCTAACGGATTTCCTTCGTAGCGAAGCGAATGCCCTCATTGTTGGCTATGTTTACCGAGGCTCCTTATATCCTAACATGGCAGGACAATATATCTGCGGCGGATATTCACAAAACCGCATTTTTAGTGTCGATCCAGCCACCGGTAATAAGACCGTATTGACCAGCTTTACCCCAGGAGGATTGATCACTTTTGGAGAAGACAACGATGGCGAACTTTTGATGGGCCGCCAAAAT
>CAZHOC010001060.1:0-1823 GCA_964534295.1 uncultured Bacteroidia bacterium
TATTATCCAATAACGCTTTCATGGGCGATTTTAATGGTGATGGAGCAACAGATTTTTTTCTTGCAAACGGAAATAATTCTTCTCTGTACATGGCTGGAAATTCTTCTGGTCAGGACAAAGCCAACCAACGCATCAATTTACTTACTTCCATCCAAAATGCTTTGGGGAGTCAATACACCTGTACGTATAAGCCAATTACGGATAACACAATCTATACAAATGGTGTTGGCGACCTGAATGCGAGCAAACAGCAAGCTCTTCAGCTATTGAATAAACATGCAGCTGCACCACTTTCCAATGTACAAGTATCTCCCTATCCAATCCGACATGTTCAGGATGCGATGTATGTTTTGGCAACTTATGAACTAAAAGTCAACACGGCGTCTCAGTCCACCACTGCCTACACTTACGCTTATCACTATTCCAGCGGTTTATTTGACATGAACGGACGAGGATGGCTTGGATTCGCCTCCACAAAAAAACAGGACCAGCAATTAGGTGTAACCAATGAGCTGACTTTGAATCAAGAATTTCCACTGACAGGTAAGATTGATCGTGTCCAAAAAAATTGCGACTCCTCCATTTCTAAAGACCCTAAATGTGGTGGCAATAAAAACCCTATACTCAGCGGTAAAAATTATGGCTATTCCCAAAAGAGCACTACCCCGATTAAAGGCAGCACTATATATCAGGTTGAACGAACCTCAATAATTGAAGACTACTATGATTACGGAACTTACAACTTTTCTATAGGTGAGGCTTATGCATATGATGACTTCGGCAACTTAAGTAATCACTCCTATTTAGGTTATGTTGATCAGAAAGGGAAAGACCTTAGTCCTCATGACAATGTCTATACTTTGCGGTATTTTCGGAATGAGACTTCGCAAGACAATTGGAAATTAGGCTTTTTGCAAACGAAGAAAATATCTAATAGCCCAGATACTACCGGTCTTTCTAAGATCAATGCGACTTCCAAGCCAATTTTCACTTCGGGTACTGACTTTTCTTTGAGCACGCAGACCTATAGTAAGGATGGCAAAATGAACGTCATTTCGCGCAGTGATTGGGACAATACTGTTCAACCCAATGCATGGCTGAGTTCTAAGTATAGGTACGATAGTTTTGGGAATACCACTGGTAAAATAACACCTGCCGAGGATACCATTACCTATATATTCGAGAAGGTTTATAATACTTATCCGGACCAACGAATCTCTCCGCCTAATGCACAAGGCACGCGCTTAATTACTCACTTTGGGTATGATCCAAGATTTGGTCAACATGTAGCTACACAGGATGCTAATGGTAATGTGCATATTAGTCTGAAAGATGAACTTGGCCGGGCTAAAGGGCAGCAGGGCCCACTGCCCAATATTCACGGAGTAGTAGCTTCTAAAAATGGAGTCTCGCCCTATGTTACAGGTTCTGCGGCTTTTGCCAAGGCCAATGTAGTTACCTTGTCGCAGCAAAATATTACTCAAGACAAGGACGGTACAAGTGTATCCACTCAGATATTACAATCCTGGCCAGAAAATGGAACGCCAACATGGCAGACTCATCAGCTATATTTGGACGGTCTAGGAAGAGGGTATCAAAGCATTAGTTCTGGAGATTGTGGCAAGGAAGGAGATATAGTGAGACAGGTCCATTACAATTCTAAAAACCAGGTAGTTAGAGCCTCTTTACCCTATTTCGCTACGGAAAAACCAATCTGGAATGAAAACACCTATGATGCATACGGACGGTTGATTAGCTCAATACATCCAGCGGGTGTAGATGGGCAAGATAGTACTAGACAAACGACCTCATTTGTCGGTACC
>CAZHOC010001060.1:1833-2804 GCA_964534295.1 uncultured Bacteroidia bacterium
TCTACTGGTTATACCGTCACCTCTACAACAGCAGCTGGGTATTCAGAGGCTTATCACAAAGAGACTTATTTACAGTTTTTTAATGGTCATCTTGAAACCGTAAAGATTGTTGTTCCTGACGATGATAAGGCAACAACAAGTTTCACTTTTGATCCATTAGGGCGAATGCTTAGCGTCACTGACCCTGCAACAGACGCCAATCCCAAGGGGTTAACCAATTGGGTAAAATATGACTCAAGGGGACGCCGCTACCAGTTGTATAATCCTGCCCAAGGTACTATTGTTTTTTCCTATGATGCCGATGGCAAGCTCGCGACCAAAACAGATTCCAATGGTGTAGTTCACTTTTCGTATGATCATTTGGAACGTACTTTAGAAAAAACACTTCCTGACGGTACCACAATTAAATCTACCTACGATGATCCCAAGGCGACCAATTCACTGGGGCGTAGAACTGCCGTAACTATTAGTAATGCGCAGGATTCTATCCTCATGACCTATCATTACAATTATGATCGCTATGGTCGGCGGAATGAGACTCAACTTAGTGTTAGTGGAGTTTCCTATACTTATCAAGAAGCATTTGATCCGCGCGGAAGGTTGTTATCACATACTTATCCCGATGGCACGACTCTCCATAATACTTACCTGGCTTGTAATATTTCAGAACAAGCAATCGAAAATTCATCTATTGTTCAATATGATGGCTTTACTGCATTGGGGGCTCCCCAACAGATTGACTATGCCAATGGAATACGCAATGAGTTTCAGTATATGCCAACGGGGCAAATGATCAGTTATAAATTTACTGATCCGAATCATTCCCCGATGGTTTATGACTCGATCATTTGGAACCCTCTGAACCAAATAACAGCAATAACCGACTTAATTGGGGGAGATACCAATTATAGTCAAACCTTTAGCTATCAGAACTTGCGACTGATGGAAGCAACAGCACCAGGAACCTACGG
>CAZHOC010001061.1:0-2801 GCA_964534295.1 uncultured Bacteroidia bacterium
CAGGCAAACACCTCTGGGAAGTGCATCAGGATCTGCTAGGCGAAACAGATATTAGGTTTAGTGCAGAGGTCCAAAAGGATATCGATGTGCTTTTTGCTTGCGCGGGCCACGGTAAGACTAAGCCATTCCTAGCGGAGAACGATTTTCCCGATAGTTTAAAAATCATTGATCTGAGTCGAGATTTCCGTCTAGCTTCTGATGATCATGATTTTGTCTATGGCTTGCCTGAATTGCAGCGAGAAGCGATCCAAAAGGCCAAGCATATTGCCAATCCCGGTTGCTTTGCCACTTGTATCCAACTAGCCTTATTGCCTTTAGCAAATGAAGGCGAATTAAAACAAGAGGTGCATATCCATGCCCTAACTGGCTCTACTGGCGCTGGCCAAAAACCCGTAGGAACAACCCATTTTAGCTGGCGCAACAACAATATTTCCATCTATAAAGCCTTTTCGCATCAGCATTTGGGCGAAATCAAGCAAAGCTTGACACAATTGCAGCCTGGTTTTGATCATTCGCTCAATTTCCTGCCCTTACGAGGAGATTTCAGTAGAGGCATTTATGCCAGTGTATATCTCAATACGGATTTATCCGCCGAGGCAGCTACTGAGCTTTACCAATCCTACTACGACTCACACCCTTTTACCCATGTGAGTCCCAGCAATCCACATCTCAAGCAGGTAGTAAACACCAATAAGGCCATAGTTCATGTGCAAAAAATTGAGGGCAAGCTTTTGATCATCAGTATGATTGACAATCTCCTCAAAGGAGCCTCTGGACAGGCCGTCCAAAACTTTAATCTTATGTCTGGACTCGACGAGCAAACCGGACTCCACCTCAAAGCCATGGCCTTTTAGTTATGAAACTCTTTGATGTATATCCTCTCTTCGATATTGCCCCAGTGCGCGCCCAAGGCGCGAAGCTTTGGGATGCAGAAGGCAATGAATATCTAGACTTATACGGCGGTCATGCAGTCATTTCGATTGGGCACAGCCACCCTCATTACGTCCAACGGATTGAAGCACAACTGCACAAAATGGGTTTCTACTCCAACTCGGTGCAAAATCCTTTGCAAGCGGAGCTAGCCAACAAACTAGGCGAGCTCTCAGGCTATGAGGACTACAGCCTCTTTTTGATCAACTCTGGTGCAGAAGCAATTGAAAATGCCTTGAAATTGGCTTCCTTCCACACCGGCAGAGAAGGAGTCGTGATGGTTGACAAGGCCTTCCATGGGCGAACTTCTGCTGCAGTAGCCATTACCGACAATCCCAAAATTCAGGCACCCCTCAACTATAGCCAGCACGTCAGTAAAGTGCCGCTCAACGACCTAGACGCATTGGCAAGCGTTCTGCGAAAGCAGGATAAATGCGCCCTAGTACTCGAAAGCCTGCAAGGGGTAGGAGGCGTGTTTATGCCTGAAGATGCATATCTACAAGCAGCGCGTAAGCTTTGTGATGAAACCGGCACCGTACTGATCATGGACGAAATCCAAGCAGGCTATGGTCGTAGCGGTAAGTTTTTTGGGCACCAACATGCTGGCATCAAAGCCGATCTTATCACCATTGCCAAAGGCATGGGAAATGGTTTCCCCATCGGCGGGGTGATGATAGGCCCTCAGTTTGAGGCATGGTATGGAATGCTGGGTACTACTTTTGGCGGCAATCACCTTGCCTGTGCCGCAGCTTTAGCGGTTTTGGAAGTGATTGAATCTGAAAATCTAGTGCAAAAGGCCGCTAGTATGGGAGCCTATCTCAAACAGGCCTTGGTGGCAATGCCAGAAATCAAAGAGGTGCGCGGCAGAGGTCTTATGCTAGGCATGGAACTTCACGGACCAGCGAAACCTATTAGAGCCCACTTACTGAAGCAGCATCACATATTCACGGGTTCTTCCTCTCATGCCAATACCTTAAGATTGTTACCCCCACTCAATATAAACCAATCCCAAGCCGACCAATTTTTGGCGGCTTTAGCAACTAGTCTCAAAGAAATAAAAAGGGTGTAAAGGCCTAAGCGTTAGCGGGGCTAGGCTCTTCCGTGGTTACATTGATCGCCACTTCGATGCGCGCACCATCAGGGCGTAGCATACGGGTGATTTGAAACCAAACAGGAGGTACATCATCAGCACTATTTCCCATCATAATTGTATCGGGAATACGATCAAAGCAGCGGACCAAGCGGCCATTATCCCTTGCTCCGGGATCGTCCACTTCCATCACCCAAAGGGGACCGATAGAGTTGGTGGCAAAGCTAAAACCTTCACGTTTTGCGACGAGAAATCCACGGCGAAAGGGTCGAGTCGTATCCTTAGTACTGGTATCTTTGGGTTCGAGCGAACCTCTACCTGAACGGGCCTCTTGTCTCGCCTCCTCTTGACGTTGCTCTTCGGAAGTATTCATGGAATTAGAAAATTAGGGCGTTGTTACATCAAGATACAGGAATTTTCGATAAATTCGAAAACGTAGCAACTGCAGACTTCCCCATGAACGAACCCAAATACCGGCCAAGGAAGCTGCTTTTAGGTATCGGGCTGTTTCTGCTTTTCGGAATTAACCCCCATCTGAAAGCCCAATCTCCGTTTGGTTTTATTCGCAACTTTTCACCCGATGAATATAGTGGTGAAGACTTTGTGGCTGGACCGCAAAATTGGGGCGCTACCCAAAATGATCAAGGACTCATCTTTGTCTCCAACTACAGTGGAGTACTTAGTTTTGATGGCGAAAGTTGGCTGATGGTGGGCAACACTCAGGGCCGCGGAGAAATGAGTCTCGGGCGTTCCCAGAATGGGAAAATCTACCTCGCCGACG
>CAZHOC010001062.1:0-2795 GCA_964534295.1 uncultured Bacteroidia bacterium
GATTGGAGCTCGCTACGACGATTCAGCAGCATGTTTCAGTAGAAATGAAAGAGGATGAAAGCAGCGCAGAAGCTTTTCTCCTATAATTAGTTTGCCGTATATTTACTTATATATAAATCATACCAATGTCTCAAATTTCTTCATCATCTTCCGTTGACACTCGTGACGAAATCTTTTCCATAATCCGCAAGGAAGAAAATCGTCAACTAGAAGGGATCGAATTAATCGCCTCCGAAAACTTTGTTAGCCCAGATGTACTAGAAGCTGCTGGGAGTTGCCTCACTAATAAATATGCTGAAGGCCTTCCCGGAAAGCGCTATTATGGTGGCTGCCAGTACGTGGATATGGCAGAGGATTTGGCTAGGGACAGAGCAAAGGAATTGTTTGGGGCTGATTGGGTAAATGTACAGCCTCACTCCGGTGCACAAGCTAACTCTGCAGTAATGTTGGCCCTTCTTGAGGCTGGAGATACCATCATGGGCTTTAACCTTTCTCACGGAGGGCATTTAACCCATGGTTCACCGGTAAACTTTTCTGGCAAGCTCTACCGTCCTGTGTTCTACGGAGTAGAAGAAGATACCGGACGCATCGACTATGATAAGGTCCGTGATACTGCCAAAAAAGAACGTCCTAAACTTATCATCACAGGTGCTAGTGCGTACTCGCGTGATTGGGACTTTGAAATATATCGTAGCATCGCTGACGAAGTCGGAGCTATGTTGATGGCAGATATTGCACATACAGCAGGTCTTGTGGCCAAAGGTTTCCTCAATGATCCACTTCCATATTGTGATGTGGTCACCACTACTACTCACAAAACGCTTCGTGCTGCTAGAGGTGGTATGATCATGGTTGGAAATAATGGTGATAACCCAATAGGTAAGACGACTTCAAAAGGAAAGGTTCGTTCTATGGGCTCTATCCTTGATAGTGCGGTCTTCCCGGGGACTCAAGGTGGTCCCTTGATGCACGTTATCGCAGCCAAAGCCGTAGCGTTCGGCGAAGCCTTACGCCCAGAATTCAAGACCTATATGCAGCAGGTTATCGACAATGCTCAGGCATTAGCGAGTGCAATGGTTGCCAAAGGCTACAAAATCATTTCTGGTGGTACTGATAATCACCTTATGTTGATCGACCTTAGACCTAAAAGTGATGATCTTACTGGTAAACTAGCTGAGGCCGCGCTCGTAAAAGCTGATATCACTGCCAATAAAAATATGGTGCCTTTTGACTCTCGTAGTCCAATGGTTACAAGTGGTATCCGTCTCGGAACGCCTGCCCTTACTACTCGTGGGTTGAAATCTGAACATATGGAGCAAGTGGCTACTTGGATTGATGAGGTATTAATGGCTCCAACCAATGATACAGTCATCGATCGCGTGAGAGGTGAAGTAAATGCCTTTATGAGAGGCTTCCCTATGTTTCAGTGGTAAAAGAATAAGCTAATATGAGATCCTTGCCTTCCCGTATTTTACTTTTCCTGTCTTTCTTTACGTTTAGTATTGTCGCTAAGGCTCAGTACATCAGTGCTGAACAAGTATTCCCTGTTGAGGGCTATAGTGTCTTCCAGATGGGCTATCCTTTGCAAGTTGTACCTGCTGGGCAAGGCAATTTTGCCTTCCTTGAGTTTTGGGCTGAAGGTAAGCAGGGGAGGAGAATCGCCAATTACTACCTCCAAGCCTATGGCATTAATGACTACGTAGAGCATTGGTTTAAGCCTGTCACTAATGAGGGTTTTGAACCTATGCGCATTACCGAAATGGTAAAGCTGGAAAAATGTTTTGCGGTTATCGGCAAGCAATATCAGGCCAAAAGTAAAGGGGAGCAGACGGTAGCTCGATTCTTTGGACTAGAGGGGAAACCTTTTGCTGCAGAGCCTGTTCAAATCTCCAATTTTCCGAAGATAGGACGAAACCAAAAAGAATGGGTCGTTCATTCTCCCAAGAAAAAGTTTATGGCTTGGGTGGGGGCAGAAGGTGAAAAAACCTACTTAACGATTTGGGGAAACTATGGAGGTAAGCAAGGTGAAAAGATTATTTCCTTGCCCTATAGCGAAGAAAAATACGAGATCCAGCAAGTCATGATCAATGACGAAGGTGAGGTCTTTTTCTTAAGTAGCTATAATCGATCTGGTGGCGAGACTAAGCCGCTAGTTCTTAATAAGTACATCCTCTCCGAGGAACGTTTTCTTACGAGTCTTATCACCATTGACGCTAGCAAAAAAGCGGAAATGCTGAAAATGGCCTTCAACTTTGAACAAGATATCTTGATCATTGGAGGCTTAAGTGGACTAGGAGGAAATGGCCTCAGCAATGGAGCTAAGGTCGGACGTGGAGACATCAGTGTGCTTACTCATATTTTCTGCCAACGCCTCGAAAATAGTAAAGATGAATTAACTATAGTCGCGGATTCAGTTTCTAGCATTCCTCAAAAGTGGATTGACTATTTTGCTGAGAAGGGTGGTAGCAACTTTAGCGAAGCGGAAGTTGTCGTCAGCCGTGAAGGAATTAGCCTTCTTTGGGAGGAACGTTATGAAGCGAAAAAGCGTTATTACTGTTACGCATTAGGCATTTTGGGTATTGACAGTGAAAGCGGTGGTGTTACCTGGAATCGCTTGATTGCCAAGCGACAAAGGGATCAGAATTCGGATCAGTTTTTGTCGTATGTAGCAGGAGTAAACCAGGGTAAACTGCGCTTAGTTTACCTGAGTGAGAGAGGGGCCCGGGGGAACCTTATGTGCATCTCTATTGACATGGAATCGGGAGAGAGAAAGGACAAAATCTTAGCCTCCAATG
>CAZHOC010001063.1:0-2795 GCA_964534295.1 uncultured Bacteroidia bacterium
CTTTAGGCGATTCGCCGCTCTTTGCGCAGATGCCTCGCCAGATTGAGGTCGTGCGCTACCATTCTCTATTAGTAGAGCGTCAAAGTCTGCCGCAGGAGCTAAATATCATCGCGGAGAATACGAGCGATCAAGTTATTATGGCGCTACAGCATCAGACTCATCCATGGTTTGGGGTGCAATTTCACCCTGAGTCTATAGGGACAGAGTTTGGCGACCGCATCTTTGCGAACTTTTTACAGATCAGTGAGGATTGGGCTCGTAATGGTAAACTACAAAAGCTTGAGGATAAGTTGGCTTTTCGGAAGACAAAGCTCCCTTGGCAGGCACCAGAGGAGGTTTTTGCTCATCTGTTCCAGAACGCTCCGCTCTCTTTTTGGTTGGATTCTAGTTTGGAAGGCTACAACGGCCGCTACAGCTATATGGGCCTAGGGCAAAGCGTTCTGCGCTCCCGCATAGCTATCGGGAGTAAAAAAGAAGATATCGCTACCCAACTCCAACGGAGTCTCCAAGAAAATGTGCTAGCTAATACTGACGCACTGCCTTTTAAAGGGGGTTGGGTTGGTTATTGGGACTATGAGCAGGAGGCTAGCAGTTTTATGTGGGTGGATCGCTATTTGGCTTTTGACCATGAGACTAGGGAGATGTTTTTGTGCACGGCTTTGCCGAACGCTCAGTCTCATAGCCAATGGGTAGAAAAAACCAGTGCCGATTTGGCTGCTTGTCCCGCTTTGCCGCAATTCGATCTGAGGAAAAGCATTCTAGAAGAAAAAATCGCTAGCATTCCGCTTGAGGCTAGGCGTTCCCGAGCAGGGTATATAGATGACATAAAAGCGATCCAAACACTGATCAAAAAAGGCGAAAGCTATGAGGTTTGCTTGACCAATGAGTTTACAGCTGAGGTAGAGTTAGATCCCTTTTATTTGTATCGGGTGCTGAGAGCCAGTAATCCGGCGCCTTTTGCCGCCTATATCAAGACGGATGATTACCACATATTAAGTTCTTCTCCTGAAAGCTTTATCGATCTCAACGCAGCCGGAAAGATTACCAGCGAGCCGATCAAAGGCACCAAGGCGATTGGGGCAAATATTGAGGAAACGCAAGCCCTCAAGAAGGCATTGCGGGAATCCAATAAAGATCATGCTGAGCTATTGATGATCATTGATCTGATCCGCAATGATCTTGCGATGATATGTGAGAGAGCTTCGGTCAAAGTACCCGAACTGGTCCGCATCACTGAATATGCGACGCTATTACAGGCCTCTTCGCTTATCACAGGCCAGCTCAAACCAGAGATAAGCCCCGTGCAGGCAATCAATACGATTTTCCCCGGTGGCTCGATTACCGGCGCGCCCAAAAAGCGGACGATGGAGATCATTGAGAGCTTCGAAAAGAGAAAAAGAGGCGTTTATACGGGTAGCATTGGCTATTTTTCCTTAGATCGAGCGGCTGCCTTTAATATTGCGATTCGGACCATGGTCTATGAGGCAGAGCAGCAAAAGGTCTCCTTTGGGAGTGGAGGAGCGGTCTTATTTGATTCCGATCCAGCCGCAGAGTATGATGAGATCATGCTCAAAGCTTATGCGCTGATCAGAGCTTTGAATCTCAGTGTGCTGGGTCGTTTTGAGGACTATGTTTTGACCGAAAAGGTCCTAAGCCCTAAAGTTTGTAACTAGAAGGAAATCAATAAGCCATCCTGACCCTCAGGAGGATAAGAACACTGAAAATTATAGCGAATCTGCTCGCTCTCTGGAAAGATAGATTTCAGATGAGCGTTGTTGTGGTTGAAGAGAAAGAAGAGTCTTTCGCCTCGGTCTCGGCTAGGATCGAGTACCACCCGGGCAAGGGCTTCTTTGTTGGGTAAACCATGCCGTGAGCCATCCGTGCTAATGATATAGTTTTGGCAATCAATCAACTCTAGCAAAGCATAGCTTACACTTCGTTTGCTGGCGTGATGAGATAGCTTGACGTAGGAGACTTTGAGTTTTTTCTTCTTGCTATAACCTTGTTTCTTCAGTGCCTGAACGATATCAGAGGGATGGGCGTCTCCCAAAAAGAGGATGCCTTTGTTTTTGAGACTAAAGATAAATGCGATGCTCGAGCCATTGGCAATAGAGTAATCTTCTTCTTCCTCCTTGGCGGCGAGTTTTTCGATGCTTTCGCCAAAGTCAGTGTCGGGCACAGAGCGTGACTTGCTGGCTTCTTCTGCTTCCCACTCGCGATCGAGTTTCATGAGATTCTCTTCATTAGGACTCAAGACAGTGAGCTTGGCCCCAGCGATCTCTTCCTCATGAGGATTTTGGATAGGTTTATCGTGCCAGCGCTTAGACTTGAGAAGAAACTCCTCGAGCTTGATCCCCTGATTGAGACTTCGTGTTTGAAAACCAATGGTCTGGAAACCTACATCGCGCCGCCGGTCTGGCTCATGGTCAAATTGGGAAGCGATGAGCAGCCCCGAGTTGAACCAGAAGCGTTCGACGAAGTCCTTGCTCAGATTGCTATCGTTGACAAAAGCCAATGTGATCCTGGTCGATATGGGTAACAATCATGAGATCGATCTTCGCATCCTGCTGAATCAGACTTTGTAGGACTGGGCGGCCCTTCTCCATATAGGATCGGACTAAACCTCCATCAATCCATATGCGATGAAATTGCTGATCGATCCCGAGATACTCTAACAAAAAGGCATCTCCATTATGAGCCGGCAAGACAA
This sequence comes from uncultured Bacteroidia bacterium, assembly GCA_964534295.1. Lineage (GTDB taxonomy): Bacteria > Bacteroidota > Bacteroidia > J057 > J057 > JBCAWW01. The sequence goes on from CAZHOC010001063.1 coordinate 2,711, forward strand.
AGAGATGAATGGGTGGGTCTTCTACAGGCCACTTGCTTTTGGCGGTCCCAGGGACCTTTTCCCAAAGCAGTTTTATCCGTTGAAT
>CAZHOC010001064.1:0-2794 GCA_964534295.1 uncultured Bacteroidia bacterium
TCTACAATGGCTTCTAAACTCATAGGGCTACAGGGATTTTCGGCTGGGAAATAAACTGGGCCAATGATGACCAAAAGTTTAGTTATGGTTCGGGAGCCATAACCCATCTGAGAGCCCTCAATATGTAGGGTGTCTCCGTCTTGGGCTACGCTATGGGCAGTGACTAAGTCAGTGTAAGGAGCATTGCTGCCAGGAGAATTATTGATCCGAAAAACAGTAGCTGAAGCAGAAAAAGTGAAAAAAAGGCTAATGACAAATAGTAATAAAGCTTTCATTTTAGGATTTGTTAGGCGTGACAAAGGCTGTTGAGCTATTTATAAGGTATGGCTTTTTATTGGCAATGGGATTATTTATTACGAATTAGTTTTTGCGCCGCATAAGCCAATTAGAAGGTGTTTGTGGGCCAGCGTGAGATGAGTTTCCTTAGGAGGATTCATATATAGTTAGACCGCTGCGCGGAACGCTTATTCTAATTGTTGAATTGCTGAATTGCTGAATTGCTGAATTGGGGAATAAGGACTCAACAAATCAACAAATCAAGCCTTCAACAATTCAAGCAAGCGTTCTGCGAAGCAGTCCCAACAAAAAAGCTAAACAATCATTTTTGTAATTTGGGGATTATGGATTTGCACTCATTTCTACAACAAAAAGGCCTCTTTAGCGAGGATGAATGTGCTATCATCGATAGTGCCTTTGAAAGTGAAATGATTGTCAAGAGAGAGGTGATTCAAAAAGTGAGTCGCTACTCCAAGCAATTGCTTTTTATCGAATCGGGTCTGTTGCGGGTGTTTTATGTAAAGGATGGCAAAGACATCACCCATTTTTACTTCGACGAAAACTACTTTATCGCTCCCGTCAATAGCATTTACTACAATAAATCCGAGCGCTATGAATGGGAAGCAGTTGAAGCCTGTAAAGTAAAGGTGATTCGCTATGAAGATTTTTTGCTGCTTTGTGAGCGTTTCCCAAAACTGACACATATCATTTTGGAGTTCTCCATTCTGATGTTGGATATTTTTTCTCAGAAGCTCAATCTGCTGCAATTTGAGACCGCATTCGATCGCTATAATTCCTTCTTGGAAATGTATCCCAATCTTCAAAACCGAGTCTCCCTCGGCAGTGTTGCTTCTTTCCTTGGAGTAACCCAACAAACCCTGAGCGTCATCAGAGCTAAGAAAAAATAGCCGCCCCTTTCATTTTTTAAGATAGATGAAATGTTTTCGCATTTCTAGCTGGGACCTTTGTATCAAAGCAATATTTGATAACCGGCCTTAGGCCAAAATCCCAGTAAATCATGCCTAAAATTAATGATCCCAAAGAGATACTGAAGCTCATTAAAATGCTTTCGCCTCAGACCTTGCCGAGACTAGAATATATCTCACGTGAGGACCTCAGCTTGACCAATGTGCGAGCAGGTGGCATCAAGGAGGATGCCGAACTTACCAGCGATATGCGGTATCCGCAACCTAATTCATTTCCTATCGGAGCAGAAAATGCCCATGGCGAAATCGAAATGATCGGCGATGTCGAAGCCACGCATTGGTATGCAGAAGTGGATGGCATTACTTGGCATTTTGTTACCACTGGCGACCCCAGCAATGAGCCTTTTGTCTTGGTACATGGCTTTCCTGAAAGCTGGTATACCTTCCACAATCAGATGCGAGATTTGTCAGACCAGTTTTATTGCATTGCGGTAGATACGCTAGGCAATGGTCAAAGTGATAAGCGCTTGGATCTTGATTATCGTTACTCCGCGATCGCGGGCTCATTGGCCAAGCTTTTGGATACTATTGGCGTAGATCGCTTCAATCTTGGCGGTCATGACCGCGGCTCTGTGATTTCAGATCATCTTTTGAACGTAGACGGTATGGAAGCGCGCGTATTGCGTTACATTCGGATGCAGCAGTCCGCCAATGAACCGCATGGCGATCCTAAGCCCCCGCATAAGCTATTTGCTTCCTCTTGGTTCCCCAAATTGATGAAGTGGACTGGATTCCCTCGTGTGGCCTACGTAGCGAGTATGTATCGAGTGGAGGACATTAGTCCAGAGGTGTTAAGACGCTTAGACCATGAGGTGAAGTTCAACGGAATTGCAGAAGCCTCTCCTCTGCAATTTTATCATACGAGTTTGGAGCAGGAGCTAGAGGATCGCCACAATTTCCTCTTCGCCAAGATGAGTATGCCAGTGCTTTTTTTGCAAGGCGAAAAAGATCCCGGACAGCATCCTGAAGAGTATGAAAACACCCCAGACTTCGTCGCCAATGGCAGGGTACAGTTTATTGATGGGAACCATTTTTTCCAGCTAGGCGCGCCAGAAGCTACTTCTAAGGCAATGCGCGACTTCTTGTCCGAACCTTTATCATAAAGCAAATCCCCAAGCTAGCGTCTATCCTGTGAGATTGATTTACTGGGAGCGCTCCTTGCAAGCCTACTTGTTTGTGGGGAGCCCCCGGTATCTTTTCCCCAATCGATTTGAAATCATGAAAATCTTCCAAATAGTAGTCTTATCACTTTCAGGCCTAGCTCTATTTTATGCCTGTAGTATGAGGCTAATCAGTCCAAGCGGAGCAGTATTCCTGCAAAGCTATTTTGAAAATCCCACCAATAGTTTAACCAATCATATTGACTTGGCAAACGAAATCAGAGGAGTAGGTGCAGTGATGTTATTGGGGGCTATCCTGGCCTTGATAGCGGTCTTTAGTCCCGATCTTAAACCAAGTGCCTTTTTGGTGCTCTGCATCATTTTGGGTGGCGTAGTGCTGGGGCGATCGCTCAGTTTTATCCTTGATGGGAT
>CAZHOC010001065.1:0-2794 GCA_964534295.1 uncultured Bacteroidia bacterium
TCCTTTGAATTTGTAGTGCCGATTGATATTTCTTATGACGATGGTTTGGGCAAGATAAGTCTGTACTTCCATAATGATGAGATGGATGGAACGGCTTGCTTCAATCAACTCAAGATCGGTGGCACTGCGGCCAATGCGATCGTCGATACAGAGGGCCCCACGGTCAAACTATACCTCAATGACAATCATTGGCAAGATGGTGGCATTACGGGAAGTGAGCCTTATCTATACGCAGAGGTATTTGACGAAAGCGGGATTAATACAGCCGGCGTTGGAATTGGACATGAGATTACGGCTACTTTGGATGAGGAGGCCGCCTTTTTTGTCCTCAACGATTACTATCAAGCCGCTCCCAATAGCTATCAAGAGGGTATAGTGCGTTACCAATTAAAAGAGCTGGCGGAAGGACCTCATCAGCTCAAAATTCGCGTTTGGGATGTGGCCAATAATTTTGCGGAGGATGAAACTCATTTTATCGTTACGACTGATCCTGTTGCCGCATTGGAGCAGGTACTCAACTATCCCAATCCCTTTGCCACAGAGGGGACGACCTTTTCTATCAACCACAATTTGGATGGCAAAGACGTCCGACTCAAAATCTTGATTTCTACCGTCAATGGGCAAGTAGTCAAAGTCCTAGAGGAGGAGTTCTACGCAGTAGGAAGTGTCTATAAAGGCGCCTCCTGGAATGGACAAAATGAGCAGGGCAATCCGATGGCTTCTGGTGTCTACATCTACCGAGTTCTGCTCGAAGATAGGGAAAGCGGTCAAAGTGTGGAGGCAGCCCGTCGCATGGTTTTGCTACGACCTTGAGGAGCCTTATTAGGATTTAATGGTAACAATCCCATTTTTTTACCCCTCTTTTCGAGGGGTTTTTTCGTTAACTTTGTCACTAATACTACAAATATTTAGGGGGGTAATCTTGAACTTCCCGTTTGTTTATTTGTTAGACTACTTCGCCATCGGCGATTTCAATCTTTCCAAAGCCTGCACTATGCGATACAAGCGACTGTTATTCCTGCTTTTGACAGCCTACACATTTTCGTTGTCTGCCCAAATTGTCGAGCATTCGGTACTTAGCCAAGGTACTTGGTATAAACTCGGTATTGTAAAGACCGGGATGTACAAACTAGACCAAGCATTTCTCAATTCGATTGGCTTAAATACTTCGGGCATCGATCCACGTAATATTCAGATTTATGGTAATGGTGGCGGCATGCTACCTCAGGCCAATAGTATCGAAGTGCATGATGATTTGGCTGAAAACGCCATCTATGTCGAAGGCGAAAGTGATGGAAGCTTTGGCGGGAATGATTATGTGATGTTTTATGCCGAAGGACCCCATAAGTGGGACTATAGCGTCATCGCGGATCAGTTTCGGCATCAGTACAATCTATACGCTGATACCAATTATTATTATATCACCGTAGGCTCTGGGCCGGGTAAGCGGGTTGAGGAGACGGCTGCGCCGAACGCTGCTACTTATACACTAAGCTCGGGTAAGAGATTAGCGTTCCGCGAACGCGATATCGAAAACCCCTTACACTCTGGCCGCTTTTGGCTAGGAGATAAATTTGATCTCAACCTGCAACGTGAATTTGCCATGTATGTGGGAGACGTAGCCAACAATGGCGAGATCAAGTTGACCATGCAGTTTAACGCTCGCTCAGACGTCAATACCAATTTTAGTGTTTCTAGTGGCAGTACGCTACTCAGCTCAGTTAGCTTAAGTGCCGTGGCATATGATAATTCAGAATCACTTTACTATCGTACCAATCGCACGACTTTCACAGTTGACCCTAATTTGGTTGGCTCAGACGATTCCCTTCGCATCAGAGTACAATTTGATAAGCGCGGCTCGATCCGCTCCGAAGGCTGGTTGGACTGGTACGAGTTAGAATATGAAAGCAATTTGAGTGTAAGCGGACAGTCCGCTAAGTCCTTTGCGATTGTAGAGCAACTCGGGCCAGGTGAGATCGCAGATATTAACCTGAGCGGAGTCAATAATAGCTATCGCCTTTGGGATATTACGGATCCGGTTGATGCCAAAGCGATTCCTTTTAGCCTTTCTGGCAGCAATCTCAATGCGAAAGTATTAACCGAAGCGCGCACGGATATCATTGCCTTCAATAATGCCTCCTTGGTTCCGATTTCTGTGAAATCAATTCCTAATCAAGATTTGCATGGTTCGCCTTTGGTAGACTATATCATCATTAGTTATCCGGGATTTTTGGCCGAAGCCCAACGCTTGGCCCAATTTCACGAAGATCATTATCAGCGTTCCACGCTAGTGGTAACCCCACAAGAGATCTACGAAGAATTTTCTAGTGGACGCCCTGATGTAACGGCTATTCGGAACTTCATTCGTATGTTTTATCGTCGCTCAGCCGGCCTTTCACCGGGCTTTGTCTGTATGTTTGGCGATGGAACCTTTAACCACAAAAAGCTCAATGTGCTAGCAGAGGTAGGCGAAATCAACTTCGTACCTACTTATCAAAGCTGTAATTCTTGGGATCCGACTGATTCTTATGTTAGCGACGACTTTTTTGTCCTGCTCGAAGACAGCGAAGGTGCTTGGGGAGAAGGTTGTGGTCGCGATGGCGATGATGCGATTGAAATCAATACCATAGATGTACCGATTGGTCGCATTCCAGTGATTACAGAGGAAGAAGCGGCCCAAATGGTCGATAAGATTATCAATTACGCTACCAATCCCAATGGCCAAGGCTTTGGCAGCTGGCGTAATCGTGTGGTCTTAGTGGCAGATCACAAAGAAGGCGATGGCAGCACGCAC
>CAZHOC010001066.1:0-397 GCA_964534295.1 uncultured Bacteroidia bacterium
AGTCTTGATGCAGGAAGGCGAGGTTGGGGATCTCTTCTTCTAGGGCCTGCTTCGCAGAACGATACATTCGGGTAGGTTTGAGATCAACCCCTAAAAAATTCCTTTCAGGGTAGCGTCTCGCGAGTTCTAAGGAAAAACTCCCATGCCCACAACCTAATTCAGCGGTGATAGGGTTTTCATTGCCAAAAATGTTATGCCATTGGCCTTTGGTGGGACTTTCGTAATGGTAGCAGTTAGGATATGACTCATACTGCGCTTTTTTGAATTGTTTTCTCCTTGCCATAATAGGGGACGAAATTAGAGAAATATGGCAATATTTCTATTGAAGGAAGATTTCTAGCTTCAAAACTAGTTTTTTGACCCCAAGCCCATTCAATTAAAAAGCTTGTAAGGAAAT
>CAZHOC010001066.1:425-2793 GCA_964534295.1 uncultured Bacteroidia bacterium
AGGAAATAGAGCTTATTGTGGCTTGTTTTTTCAGGCCATAGAACGCAAATTTGCACCTCAAATTCAACCAATTAACCGGAATTTTATGCCTTATCTGTTCACTTCGGAGTCTGTGTCAGAAGGACACCCAGACAAAGTGGCCGACCAAATATCAGATGCTGTATTAGATGCAATGCTACAGCAAGATCCTCATTCCCGTGTTGCATGCGAAACCCTCGTTACTACCGGTCTTGTAGTATTGGCGGGTGAGATTTCTACGAAAGCCTACGTTGATCTACAAGCGGTTGTAAGAGACACCATTGACAAGATTGGCTACAATTCTGACGAATATCAATTTAGTGCTGCCAGTTGTGCCGTAATGTCTACCCTGCATGAGCAATCTCCTGATATTGCAAGAGGGGTAGATAGTGATGAAGAAAAAGATAAGGAGCAAGGTGCCGGTGACCAAGGGATGATGTTCGGCTATGCCGTAAACGAAACCCCAGAATTGATGCCTATGGCGCTTGCTTTCTCCCACCGTTTGGTTAAGGAGCTTGCCAATATTCGTAAAAATGAGGCTCACATCATGCCGTACCTTCGCCCTGATAGCAAGTCTCAGGTAACCATTGAGTATGGAGATGATGGCAAGCCATTACGTGTACATACGATCGTACTTTCTACTCAGCATGATGATTTTATCGAAGCAGAAGGGGATTCTCCCGCTGCTATTGCTAAAGCTGAGCAAGAAATGCTAGCAAAAATCAAAGCTGATGTGATCGAGCACCTAGTGCCTCGTGTGATCCCAGCCGAATTGCTAAAAGATACCATCTACCACGTTAACCCAACCGGCAAGTTTGTTATCGGTGGCCCACACGGTGATTCTGGTCTTACTGGACGTAAAATTATCGTTGATACTTACGGTGGAAAAGGTGCTCACGGTGGTGGCGCATTTTCTGGTAAAGACTCCTCTAAGGTGGACCGTAGCGCGGCTTATGCTTCTCGCCACCTCGCTAAAAATATGGTTGCAGCCGGTATTTGTGATGAGGTATTGGTACAGCTCGCTTATGCGATCGGTGTGGCGGAGCCTGTATCCATCAATATCGAAACTTATGGAACCAGCAAAGTAGCACTTAGCGACGCTGAAATTGCTACTAAAATCCAAGAGAACATCTCATTTACGCCTGCGGCGATCGTATCTCGTCTAGGGCTTAAAAATCCTATTTTCTCTGAATCTGCTGCTTATGGCCACATGGGTCGTGAGGCAGAGGAGCGTGAAATAGATACTTTCTACGCAGATAAGGCGGTTAATGGCTCAAACGAGACCATGACCCGTACCCGAGCAAAGAAGACTGTTACCTTCTTTAGCTGGGAGAAACTTGATTTGGTTGATCAACTCAAATCAATTTTTGGATAAAAAACATATTTTAGAGGGGGACGTAAATTTTACGTCCCCCTCTTTTTATTTAAATACCTTTAGTTAGATATGGATTCCCTGAGATTTTTTGGTTTAGCCCTGCTGGCAACGCTTCTACTTTTCGCTTGTGAGACTGAAAAGGAAGCTGCTCCAGTTGACAATTCGGCTGACACATTAAGCCAGATTTCTAAAGATCCAATGGTGCAATGCCTAGAAGTTGCTGATCAAATTTGTGGCGCAGGAGTGTGGTTTGCCATCATTGGGGAGCAAATCAATAATCTTCCCATCGATGATTTACAAGCAATAGAAGTTGCTGATTCTGCATTGTCAGAAGCTGGATATGTTTATATCAAAAGGACAATCTACTTGGAAGGAGGGGAAGTAGTAGTCGAAGGAACGTTCCTCGAAGAGGAAAACGCAACTGAGGAAGAACTAAATGTCAGTAAAGTCAACCGTATCTTTTTCCGGAATCCTAGCTTTCATACTCTCAATGACTTGAAAGTAGGACAAACTGTACGTACGGTGATGGAAAAATATGAGGGAGAAGAATTGGAAGTCTCCGTTATTGCAGACTATGAAACTGTGGTAGTGCAACTACCAGGGGAGGGAAATATGTATCTGCATTTTAGCGATCCTGCTAACGAGTGGTCTTCCGCTGCTGGAGAAGATCTCAGCATTGAAAAACTACCCGCTAGCTGGCAGATCCGCCAAATCGTGGTTATGTAAGCCTTAGATGGCTAGCCACTTAAATTCGTATTGCTTTTCAGGGATTCTGATACGCTCTGAGATACGCTTGAGGCGTGCTGGGAGCTTCATTAGGTAATCTCTTGCCCTTTGAGCTTCGTCATTGAGTTCGATGATGTTACCGATATTCCAGCGCTGGAGCAGATCCTCAAGGATGTCGATATAATCAAAAGTCGTATATACCCCTAATCTTTGGGCCGCATCAGAGAAGTGGTCAAAGAGTTCGCCCAT
>CAZHOC010001067.1:0-2791 GCA_964534295.1 uncultured Bacteroidia bacterium
CTCATGGATTTGCCGATAGAGAGCCTTGGCTTGCGGGCCTGGAGCTACTCCGGTGCGGCCCATACCGCCATTGATATCGAGTAAGAGCCAGAGGTTTTGCTCCTGCTTTTCGGCCATTTTGCCAAATTGGGTGATTATCCCTGCGTCATCGACCAGGGCAGAAAAGCGTACCCAGGGAAAACGTTGGATTAGGCTCACCCAACGCAAGAGTTTAGGTCCTACGGGTTGATAGGCTAGCACAACCTCCTCCGCCCCACTTGAAGCGGTCATTTCGGCTTCGGCGATGGTAGCGCATTTAAATTTTTTGATCCCAGCCTCAAGGTAAAGCTGGATCACTGCGGCCATTTTATGGGTTTTTACGTGAGGAATTAAGCGTTCGGCGGAGCCGGCCATCTCTAACATGCGACCAATATTTTGCTCCACTCTCTCCCGATAGACCAAAAGGGCGGGCGAATCAATCAGCTCTATATTTCCTACTTTGTACTGTTGAATATCAATAGGCATAGTCGTCCGATTTTTTGAGTGCAAAGATCGCTTCAATCTCTACCGCACAATTGACCGGAAGCATCATCCCAATTGCTGAACGCACGCCTGTGCCATGGTCTTCCCCAAAGACTTCTTGCATCAATTGACTAAAGCCATTGATCACCTTAGGGTGGTCGTAGAAGTCCATTGCTGAATTGACCATACCATAGGTCTTGACTAAGCGTTCGATAGCATCGAGATCACCAAAGTGAGTTTGAATAACAGAGAGCATGGTAAGCCCTACTTGACGAGCGGCGGCAAAGCCTTCTTCTACACTCAAATCGACACCTACTCTTCCCGTAATAAAACTACCATCTGAGCGAACGGGCACCGTACCAGATATGTATAGCAAATGATTATGAACCAATACAGGTTTATAAATACCACCAGGAGGAGGGGACGGAGGTAGGCTCAAGCCTAACTCTTGAATGCGAGAAGTAGCTGACATAGGAATTACAGGGTGTTAAAGAATCCAACTCAATACCAGAGTACCGATCAAACCCATAATCGAAACTAATGTTTCCATCACTGACCAGGTTTTGAAGGTATCCTTAAGGCTAAGGTTAAAATATTCTTTGAACATCCAAAATCCGCTGTCATTTACATGCGAAAACATGAGCGAGCCCGCCCCGATAGCTAGCACCAACAGCTCGGGTGCGATACCGCTTGAGGCAATCATGCCTTGTATAATGCCTACCGTCGTCAGGCCAGCCACCGTCGCAGAACCCACACAAATACGGATCACAGCAGCAATCCCCCAGGCGAGGATGATAGGCGAAATATTGACATCGGAGAGATAGGCAGCGATTTCGTTACTCACCCCACTATCCGAAAGCACTTGTTTCAAGGCACCCGCTCCAGCGATAATCAACAAAATCATGGTGATAGCCTTAACAGACTCTACCAATTCATTCATAACCCCATCCATAGTACGACCATTGCGGAGGCCCAAAAGCCAGATCGCAAGTACTACCGATAATAAGAGGGCAATGATAGGCTCACCGAGCATCCCCAGTACATAGTGGACTCCGTCGGAGAACGATCCTCCCTCGCCTACGGCCGGTAAGAACAAGCCGCCCAAAGCTTTGAAGGCAATTAAAAAAGCTGGCAAAAGCGCCAAAAACATACTCAAACCAAAAGGAGGCAGCTGCTCTTCGGGCATAACCTCTTTGCGGTATAATTCTTCTGGCGGCTGTGGGTTGAAACCTTTGAGGAAACGAGAAAAGAAGATACCTCCTACTAGGATGGCAGGAATGGCTATTACAATCCCATATATGAGGGTTAAGCCAATATCAGCGCCAAAGGATTCGGCAATCGCAGTAGGAGCTGGGTGAGGCGGCAAATACCCATGAGCTACCGATAAAGAAGCCAGCATCGGCATACCAACATAGAGAAGCGGCATGCGGGTTGAGGCCGCCACAGTAAATACTAAGGGCACCAAAATCACAAAGCCAACGGAATAAAACATCGGTATCCCGACCACGAAACCCGTTAGCACCAAAGCGATCTGGATATAGCGTTCACCAAACCATTTGATCAAGGTTTGAGTTATCCTTTGTGCACCACCACTTTCGGCTACTAGTTTGCCTAGCATGGCCCCAAGACCTAAAATCGGCACCAATGAACCAAGGATATTACCGATCCCAGTTTGTACGGATTTAGCAGCAGGTACAGGGTCCATCCCCAAACCTAAAGCCACGCCATAAGCAACAATCAAAAAGGAAATAAAGGTGTTGAGCCGTAAAACGGCTACCAATAAAAGGAGTACACCAACCCCTAGAAAAACAATTAAAACAGACATAGTAGCGTAATCGTAGTAAAGGTAGTCTCTCTAATAATAGGGAGAAAATTTATAAATTGAGTTTCATGAACCAAATCTCCGCCTGGCTTTTAATAATTGTATTACTTTTTGACTGGATTGGCGCAAAGGCCGAGACAGAAAGCCCACCACCATCTCTCCGCGGCAAAAGTGTGGGAGTGTACGTTAGTAGCAAAGGCTTCAATTTTGATGAAGCCTTGGGCATGCAGGTGACGCAATTTCTCACGATCGGGGAAGATCGCTCATATGTGGGTAGGCTTAAGCCAGAGTTGATGATCCGGATTGGATGGATGTTGAGCGAGCAGTTACAAGATTTACTGCAGGCAGATACTGTGCATTTTCTCAATGCCGATCCGCCAAGAGGTTTTGCCTTTAGAGAGATCTATGATGTCGACAATAATCGGGTCAAAAAGGAGATCCCAGAGGCCTTGCAGGACATAGATTATG
>CAZHOC010001068.1:0-2788 GCA_964534295.1 uncultured Bacteroidia bacterium
CTCAAAAGGCAAGGAAAAAAGATTCATGCCGGGATGGCCACGATGATTGCAGGATTGTTGATGATTGGCTTTTTGTTTTTCGGAGCCTCTATGCTTCACGTTTTTGGTATTGAAGTGAGTTCCTTTGCCTTGGCCGGTTCCTTAATCATCTTTTTCATCGGTCTTGAGATGACCCTTGGGATTCGATTCTTCAAAGAGGAGCAGGACGGCAGTAGTTCAGGTACAATTGTTCCGATAGCCTTTCCTTTGGTAGCCGGTGCCGGAACGCTCACCACTATTCTTTCTCTGAAAGCTCAATATGACTATGGGAGCATTATGCTAGGCATACTTGCAAACCTATTATTGGTATTCGTAGTCCTACGATCCTCTGGTTGGCTCGCGCGTAAAATGAGCCCTCAATTAATCGGGACACTACGCAAAGTCTTTGGTATAATCTTGATTGCCATCGCCTTCCAGATGTTGAGAACCAATCTTTAGCGAATCAAAGTGATGGTACCGCTGCGTTCGAAATTTTCGCCGCTATTAAAGGTACCCAGTAGACGATAGACATATACTCCTTCCGGGACGGTTTGGCCGCTTGCGGTCCGACCGTCCCAAGTTTGATCCAGGGCATTGAAGCGAATAATTTCCGCTCCCCAACGATCAAAAATAATCGCTGTCATCTCTGGTACACCTTCGCCTTTAAAAAAGTACTCATCATTGGTTCCATCCCCATTGGGGGTAAAGGCGCTAGGAGCAAAAATGATCCCGTCTGGTATGATTTCAATATTGAGGCTATACTCGGTCGGGCAGACAAAAAAGGAGTTATAGGCCGTTAGGCGTACATTATAGATACCCGTATCATCAAAATTGATTAGTGGTGCCTCTAATTCAGAACCTTGGCCATTGCCAAAATCCCATAGGTAAGCCACGGCCCCTTCACTAAGGTTGACTGCCTGTAAAGGTAATTGCGATTGCAGAATAGGGTTAGTCGGATCTGGAAGCGTCGAGAACAAAGCGTTCGCCGGAGGCGTGTTTGGAATAGTAAGGCTCAAAGTGTCTTCACAGCCTAAGAGATCTATCACACGCACCAAATAATCTCCTCCCAGCACATCAATCACTTGATCTGTGGTTTCATTGGGAAGGCCTGACCACTCGTAGGTATAGGGCTGGGTACCGCCGATACTCATCACGCTTGCGCCCCCATTTTCCCAATCACAAAAAGCTTCGATTATCTCTCCTTGCGCCATTACCAAAGTGTCTGGTTGAGTAAGGCTAAGGCTACTCGTATCAACACAGCCTAAACTATCCGTAACTTCAATGAGATAGGTACCCGCAATCAGGCCATCGATATTGGGACTTGCAGGTAGTGAGGCCACATTCCAAAGAATCGTATTGCCTCCATTACCACCAGTAATGTCCGCCTCAATTTGCCCATCAGAGCCCGCGAAACAGCTAATATTTTGCCCGCTTAAAGTTACGATCAGACTATCAGGTTGATTGATAATCAGGCTTTCGAGGAGCACGCTACAATTATTGGAGTCCGTTACGACTATATTATAGGTTCCGGGTACAAGGGAGTTGTAATTGTTACCGCTTTGCGGAACGCCACCATCAAGGCTATAGAGATAGGGTAAAATGCCTCCAGTGGTCTGTACTTCAATCGAGCCATTGCCCTCTTCATAGCAACGAACATCTGTCAGTAAAGGAGTCGCTTCCAATAGCGGTGGTTCGCTGACAGTATCAGTAACGGTGGCCGTACAGCCTTGACTATCTGTAACACTGAAGTTGTAAACACCTGCACTCAACAAATCAAATAGCGAATCCGTCTGCAAGGGTCCACCATTGTTTTGAAATTGGTAGGGAAGCGTTCCGCCCTGCGTAGACAAGTTGATAAAGCCGGTATTTTCGCCAAAGCACAATACTGGACTATTGTCTTGCACACTGAGGATTAAGGAATCTGGCTGGGTGATCGTTAAGCTGATGCTATCGCTACATTGAAAGCTATCAAGCACGGTAAATTGATAATCGCCTGCCACAAGGTTGGGGTAAGTCAGCGCATTGCTAAAGGGGAAAGTATCGATCTGCGTCTGGAAAGGTCCTACTCCACCCGTAATACCGAGCTCTACAAAGCCCGTATTGTTGCCCCAGCAGTCTACCATCACCACCGAATCAGCCTGCAAGACCAATAGGTCTGATTGACTTAATACCGTATCTATCGTAGCGGTACAAGCGCTATCGTCCTGCACAATCAACTGATAAATGCCTGCCCCTAGGTCCGAAAAGAGTGAATCAGTCTGGAAAGGCCCACCATTGAGCTGGAACTGATAGGGAGTAACCCCACCGCTTGCTTGAAGTCTAATAATTCCTGTGCTGTCGCCAAAGCAATTGATATTGACCAAGCTATCAATTTGGAAGTTTATGGCTGGTGGCTCCGTAATCAAGTAGGGAATCGGCACTATACAATCATTGGCATCTAAGGCCAAGAGGGTATCTGCGCCAGGCGGAAGATTAATCAAATCTTGTCCGATAGGTGTGAAGTTCACCCCATCTGTGGTATAGCGATAAGGCGCGGTACCTCCAACTGCTTGAAAGCTCAAGGCACCGTTATTGTTGCCAAAGCAATCGATATTTTGTTGTTGTAAGATTCCGATGGCAAGGCCTGTGGGAGTGGTTAAGATGGTATCCACACTGGCGTCGCAACCATTTGCGTCCGTGATAGCGAGGGTATAAAATCCGGCAAATAGTCCCGTAAACTGCCCTGTATTTTGCAGCGGGCCATTATTTATGGCAAACTGATAAGGTAATG
>CAZHOC010001069.1:0-2787 GCA_964534295.1 uncultured Bacteroidia bacterium
AGCGATGAAAGCTTCTGGAGATGCAGAGTTAGCCCAAATCTTAACAGATTATGAGGCGGCAAAGGCTGAGATGGCTCCCTTGGTACAGTATGCAGCTGCGCTGAACGGAGGGAATGAACGTTCCGGTCGCCAGATATTTATTAGCAATGCTACAGCCCAATGTATGCGCTGTCATGCTGTTGGGGAATATGGTGCTTCTGAGGTAGGCCCTAATCTCGGGGGTATCGCCAGTGAATTGAGTCGGGAGCAGCTTTTAGAGGCTTTGGTCGATCCTAGCGCACGTCTTTCCCCTGGTTATGGAACGGTTTTGCTGACGCTGAAAAATGGTGAAAAGATCAGTGGGGTCCTCCGCAACGAAACGCCGGCGGAGTTGGAAATCCAAGGTTCAACCGCTGAACCTATCCATATACCAAAGGCTCGAATTGCTCAGCGCCGCAATACGCCTTCTGCTATGCCCAATATGGGAGAGGTACTGAGCACAAGGGAGATACGGGACTTAGTAGCTTTCTTGGCGACTTTGAAGTAGCTAGACTGCTGCGCAGAACGCTTGTCTTTTGAGGGCTGCACCTTTGCGCGCCCAAGGGACAAGCGTTCCGCGTCCCGAAAGCTTTCGGGAGTAATCCCAAATTTAATTGCCAAAAAGTTTCTTAAAGAAGCCTCGGCGGCCTTTGCCATCATCTTCTTTGGAGGCAGAAGTTGACTTGCTGCTTTTCTTTTTGAGTTTACTTTGTAGGTCCTCTACCGAATCTTCTAGCGCTTGAATTAGGTATTCATTGCCGGAAATCTGGGCTGCCTCCAAGGCGGCGGTGAAGGATGCCAAAGCTTCTGCTGGCTGGAGTTGATTTTCCCTAATTGCGCCGCACTGCTGGTGGCACAAGGCTACTTCATAAGGATCATCGATGCCATCGTAGATTTTGGCCGCTAGCGTATAGGTTTTGGCGGCAGCATCTAGATCGCCGCGTTTTTCATAAAAGTAAGCGAGGCGCTTGCCATTGAGGCCTGCCTCTCTCTGATCTTCGGAAGCTCGGTAGGTCTTAAAGGCTACTTGCTGATGCTTGATCGCGCCACTGAGATCGCCTGTCTGACTGAGGATACGAGCGAGGCGATTGCGCACTTCTGCCTCGGGAAGCGCCTCCTCAAGGGCGATATATTTTTCCAGCGCTATTTCATAATTGTCCATGGCCTGGGCCATGTCTTGCTCAGCCATCATGAGGTTGCCAAAACCTGCATAGCAATCAGCCAAGACCTTTTCGTTCTCTGTAAGCGTCCCTGCCTCCAAGGCTTTTTGAAAATACACGCTCGCCTCTTGGCTCCGTAGAGAAGCTTCTAATATCTGACCAATTCGCGCCAAAAAAGGACCTTGGTCTGCTCCTTCTTCTGCCTCTGCCAGTTGCTTACTGAGATCAGCTAGCTCTGCATAAGGGGTTACTTTGGTGTTTTGGCGTGGATTGAAAAAATGAAAGACTCCTGCCATACCGGCGATAAAGTCAGGCGCATCTTTTTCAATCAGTTGATAGAGATGCTGATCAATCCAGTAAAGAGATTGATAGCTGATATTTCCCTCATTAAGAGTTGCGCCATTTTGGCTTAAGTCTGCGATGAGTTTTGCTTCTCCATTGATAATCTCACCGAGCAGGCTCCCCTCCAAATTGGCGATGTGAATCAAGGCGTATAGCTCCTTGGCCTCTTGGAGTTCAATGGGCACCTTTTCCTTTAAAGCATCACTCAGGGACGCCACTTGCGTTTTGCTCAGGTCTAATAAAACGGGTTGTAGGTCCGCTCGTGCATTGATGGCGCTTTCTAGGAGTTCGTCCCTAAAACTGCTGTCATCAAATACCGCGAGCGCTTGGATGGGACTTTCTACTTGTAGGCATTCTACTAGGGTAGAGAATTGACTTTCGTTATGTGCGTTGAGATCAGCAGGTCTTTCCATGCTCAAAGATACGTTTCTCCTAAATATTTTTTTAGAGCCATTTACGCCGACGAAAATAGACCAGCATTCCTACCACCAAACCCAATACGATGAGCCAAAAACCGCCGTATCCATTTTGCCAACCCAGCTCAGGCATATGCGCAAAATTCATCCCATAGACCCCTGCTAAGAAGCTACAAGGAATGAAAATGGTAGAAATAATGGTCAGGACCTGCATGATTTCATTCATCTTTTGGCCGGTAAGGGAGAGCTGTAAATCATAGAGGTTGGCGAGTAAATCACGATAGGTATCTAGATTATCGGTGATATGAAACACTTGATCTCGGAGGTCAAAAAAGTATTTCTTGATCACCTTGCGTAGGTAGGGATGCTCCGAACGATTGAGCTGGTTTATCACCTCCTTGAGGGGGTTAATTGCTCTGCGAAGATGCAGGAGATCTTTGCGAAGACTTTGAATCGCCTTAAGATTATTTGGATTAGGCTTATCTTCAATTTGATCCTCGAGCTTTTCTAAGCGTTCACCGAAGGTGTCCAAAATCTTAAAATAATGGCTGACGATAACGTCCATCAACGCAAATAGTAGGTAATCGGCACTGGCCTTCCGGACCCTAGAATTGACAATGCGCAGGCGCTGACGCACGGGGCTAAAGACATCCTCACTCTTTTCTTGAAAGCTGACCACCCAGTTTTTACCCAAACAGATACTGACTTGCTCAATTTGAATCTGGCCAGTATTCGGTTCCTGATAAAGCATTTTGAGGACAATAAAGAGGTAATTGTCAAACTCCTCAAGCTTGGGACGCTGCTGAGTATTAGCGATATCCTCCTGCGTTAGATCATGGATTTGAAAGTTG
>CAZHOC010001070.1:0-2786 GCA_964534295.1 uncultured Bacteroidia bacterium
CGGTTAGCTCTTCAATGTTCCTCTTACTATTTCCAATGAATATTTGATTGTTGATCACAAAAACAGGGCGCTTTAGGAAGGTGTATTCTTCAAGGATTAATTGGCGATAGTCCTCTTCCGAGAGGTTTTTGTCCCCTAATCCCATAGATCGATACTTCATGGCTTTTCTGGAAAATAGTAATTCGTAAGAGCCAGACCTTTCTTTCATTTCATCTATTTGGTCAAGTGTGATCGGCTGGATCTTTATGTCTTGTTTTTCAAAGTCATTGATCAAAGGTCCCAATTCATCCATAATACGCTTGCAGGTGGTGCAGGTAGAAAGAAAGTAGATTTTTTTCATAGCCTCAAATATTACACTTATAGTAGGTTGCTACAACCATTAGCTTATTATATGTGGATTAGTTTTGTTAATTTCCTTCATAATCATCTCCTGAACTTAAGTAGCTCTACGGTATGAAATCACTCGATTTCATTTATTCTTTGCTTTTTACCAGCCTTTTTGGAGTATTAGCTATTAATAGTCTGCTGATTTATGCAATGCTGAAAAACAAAGTGTTTGTTCACTACTTTGTGCTGGTCATCGGGCTATCGACTTATATGTCTTTGGGGCTTTTCGTGGAGCCATACCCCAGCCTTGCAGATCACTTTTCAATCGTCAGTGCAATGATTTGCGTGGCTGGCGGTGTACTTTTTACCAGTTCTTTCATAGGCTTAGAAAGGAGAAAGTATCATTTGTGGTGGAACCTGCTTCGGTCTATCTATTGGGGCAGCTTAGCAGTCGGGTTCAGCCAATTGATCAACATATCCTTTTTTCTGGACGATGTAGTGGCGAATTTCCTGTCTTACATTGCAGCCTCTCTTGCATTACTATTGATCGTTCTAGGGTTTTCGCTTACTATTCTCTTATGGAGAAAGGAAGCTAACGCAAAGCTCTATTTGATCATAAACAGTCCTATGATGATCGCGAGCTTAGCTCTTATTATCGCATGGTTTGCTTCAAGCGACGGTCTAGGATCTGACGTGGAGCATACCAATAGTCTGAAATTTGGATTTGCGGGAGGAATGGTGCTTCAGATGATCTTGTTCTCAGTATTTGTCGGGTTGAAAATCAAGAATGCAGAAAGAGAAAAGCTGGAACTTGAGCGTGATATCAATAAGAGGCTTTCGGAAGAGATCCAGATGCAGACCAGGCTGATGGCATTGGCAAAGGATGAAGTGGAGGAGCAGCGGAATGAGCTGAAGCAGCTAAATGAGTTAAAAAACAAATTGTTTTTACTTGTGGCTCACGACTTGAAAAATCCGCTGCAACACCTACTCAATATGGTCAACGTAATGGAAAGCAAGGTGGTAACGGAGAAAGATAAAATTCTGATTACGCACCAGGCAAAAGAAGAGATGTCTGAGAGCATTACGATTATAGACAGGCTGTTAAACTGGTCTTACAGGCAGTTAGACGGTATCAAAGTGCAAAAAGAGACCTTCTCACTGGTAAAGGCGGTGGACGAATCCGTCAGTGAGTGGTCTTCGATTATTGAAAAGAAATCCATTAAGATTAAAAAAGAGCTGGATTGTGAGGCTATTCATTTTGACAAGGACATGCTGCGGGTCATTTTTAGAAACCTGATCTCTAATGCCATCAAGTTTAGCTATGAAGGTGGGACCGTGCGGATCACCTCTATTTGTGACGATGATCACCTTATCGTCGGGATCAAAGACGAAGGGTTAGGAATGAACCCTCAATGGTTTGAAGAGTTGACCTCACAAGGGACTCCCAACGTAAAAAAAGGGACTAAAGGGGAGAAGGGGAATGGTTTTGGATTAATTATTACCAAGGACTTTGTGGAAATGAACGATGGCCAATTGCTGTGCGAAAGTCAGGCAGGGAAAGGCACCTTATTCACGATCAAACTTACCAGTAAAATGGCCTCGTAACGTCGTGCAGCTAACGTTCGCTTTCTTTTACTGAACCAGTGAGGGTGTTTGATTGTCTTCGATACATGGAATTGAAAGACATTATCTCAAAAGCGTTGGAGAACTCATTTTCTGCAGCGCAATATAATACCATGCTTCAAAGCTTCTCAAGAGAGGGCAAGACCTCAGGAGCACAAAAGGAAGACCTTGTTCACTACACGAAGTTGAATGCCCAGCGTTCAAGGCGAATTGCCAAAACTTCAGTGATTGCACCAGCGCTTGAAAAGCACATCAGAAATCTACCAGCCCAGACCTGGCTGTTGATCACCGAAACCTGGTGTGGAGATGCAGCTAATAGTGTGCCTTTGATTGCCAAGCTGGCTGAGCTCAATGAAAAGATTGATCTCAGGGTGGTGCTGAGAGACGAAAACGCAGACCTTATGGATCAGTTCCTTACCAAAGGTGGAAGATCAATCCCCAAGCTCATCGGGTTGGATGACGAGCTAAGCGTTTTGTTCGACTGGGGTCCGAGGCCTGAGGAATTACAGCAGATCTATTGGGACTGGAGGGACAGTGATGCTGACGGTAAAATGCCTTACAGTGAGTTTCACTTGGTTATTCAGAAATGGTATAACGACAACAAGTCAGTGGCGTTACAAGAGGAGTTGTCGGAGAAAATCAGTTTAGTGGGAGCGATTCAAAATGTAAATCCTGATAAGGAAAACTAAATCTTTAGCCGTTTCTAACCCGATCACTGATTGATCTTGGGATGAGTGATTTCTAGCAGTCTTTATTCCAACCAATCGTCATAGCGCCTCATTAGGTCGATCATCTGGAAATTGTCTTCTAGTGGACGTCAGCTGAAAAATACATTC
>CAZHOC010001071.1:0-2785 GCA_964534295.1 uncultured Bacteroidia bacterium
GATGCTTTTTGGCAAGTTCTAGCCAGACGCGAATCCGAGAAAAGGAGGTGGATTCGTCAAAAAAGGTGGCGGCATAGCCGAACGCTAGAAAGCGGTTTTTTAGTAATTGCTTAGCTAATCCTGTTTCGATCAAGCCTCTGGCAAAACGATTTTGCGGAGTTCCCGCAAGGATATTTCCAGCAAAGCCCGCCACAGAAACAGCCCCTTTGATCCGACGCGAGGCTTGATCCTGATATTTTAGCAAATATTGTATGGTCAAAAAGGCGCCACTCGAATGCCCCACTAAAATCCCATCCCACACTTTGAAATGCGCAAGCACCGCTTCAAGATCTTCAACCATGGCCTGACTATTGATGCCATTTTCTCCAACGCTCGAAGCACCGTGCCCACGCTGATCAAAAGTGATAACTTTAAAACCATAGCCTGCGAGGAGTTTCCACATCAAATTCATACTCACACTAGAGATTCCTGCATCATGTAGCAAAACCACTGGGACGCCAGATCCTTTGTGGAAGGCTTTCAATAGAGTGCCATCCGGACGTTTGATCCAACTTTCGACCCCATCGGGTCCCATTCTCAGCGATTTTTCTCCATTAGCTTCAGGATTTTCTTTGATCTGGTACCAACGCACGATAAGTGCGATAAGCATGACCCCAAAAAATATTCCACCGGCACAAAAAATGCCTAGTAATATACTTAACAGCATGGCTATTTTCCCTTTACTGAGTTTGCTAATAAGAACTTACGAAGCTTATAGGAGAAAAACGACTGAGAATCGATAAAGTTTATTACTTACGAACGTTAGGAAGTTACGATATTTGCAACAATACCCGCCTTTTCTTTATCAAGTGACAAAATTCCCTTGATTATTCCTCCTTGAGCTTCACTAAAAAGAGGGCAATTTTTCAATATTTGAAATTTCAGAAAAAAGACGAGTTGCCATTGAGCTGCTTAATCCTCCCGATATAGTCGCCCAAAAGCATAAAACTGACATTTGACCAGAGGGGGATAAAAATCTAAATATTCCAGCAGGAAAAATATTCTCCTACCTATGCAGAAAACCCTATTAATAGATTGACACCAAACAGCCCAATTCATTAAACATTTTTCAATATTCGAGCGAATTACTAATACATATTTGAATATTTACCAAAGAGTTATATATTTGTTCTTGCCGCAAATATCGGAATCGTAGGCTCAAGGCGCCCAAGCCTTCCTCAAAACGTACTATTCAACTCAGGATCCCATGGTGGAAAGTGACCAATCTGTCCAAGGGGAACAGTCTCTCTATGTTCCTCAATTAGAACACGACGCCTGTGGTATCGGCTTCATCGCCCATATCAAAGGCCAAAAATCTCATCAAACTGTAGAAGATGCTCTCACCATGTTGACCAACATGGAACACAGAGGTGCATGTGGTTGTGATCCACAGACCGGAGACGGGGCGGGCATCTTAATTCAGGTACCAGACACTTTTCTAAGGGAGGAAGTTGCGAAGCAAAATATCGACTTACCTAAGGCGGGAAAATATGGAGTTGGCATGTGCTTTTTCCCTGATGATGAGGTCGTCCAACTAGCCTGTAAAGAAGAAATCAAAAAATTCAGCAACAAGCTAAATATCAGCGTTTTAGGATACAGAAAAGTCGCCTATTCCGAAGCCGGTATAGGTAAAGATGCTTTAAAAGTACGCCCACGAGTAGAGCAACTTTTTGTAAGCTCAAATGAAGATATTTCCGCCGAGGAACTAGAACGCAAACTTTACATTTTGCGACGGTCCTTGAGTCACCACATTCAAAAAAACTTAGCAGGAGGAAGTGAATTTTATTTCACCTCCTTCTCTCATAAAACCATCGTATATAAAGGTCAATTGCGCACCGATCAGGTACGCTCCTTTTTCCTTGACCTCCACGATGAGCGAGTCGTTTCTGCCCTAGCTCTTGTTCATTCTCGCTTCTCGACCAACACTTTTCCTAATTGGCGCCTCGCGCAACCCTTCCGCTACATTGCCCACAATGGAGAGATCAATACCATCCGTGGTAATGTCAACTGGATGCGCTCCAAGGAAGCGGTCATGGAGTGCGATGCCTTTAGTAAGGAGGAAATGGAAATGCTTTTTCCGATCTGCGATAATCAGCAGTCTGACTCTTCCAATCTCGATGCTATCGTAGAATTACTCGTCATGAGTGGCCGCAGCTTGCCTCACGTGATGATGATGCTAGTTCCAGAGGCTTGGCAAGACAATGATCTGATGGATGAGGATCGCAAAGCCTTTTATGAGTATCACTCCACCATGATGGAGCCCTGGGACGGCCCTGCCTCAATCTGCTTTACTGATGGTGAGATTGTTGGGGCGACTTTGGATCGTAACGGATTACGTCCTTCCCGCTATACCCTTACCAAGGATGATCGACTTATCATGGCTTCTGAAGCAGGGGCTTTACCCATCAATCCTGCCCTAGCTATCGAAAAGGGACGATTGCAGCCCGGCAAAATCTTCGTCCTAGACATGAAAAAAGGTCGCATCCTCAGGGATGAAGAACTAAAAAAGGAAATTTGCGCAAGCAAGCCTTATCGGCGTTGGCTGCTAAAATACAAGATGCACCTGTCAGAGCTTTTGCCTCCTCCAATCCCACCAAAGCGGATTACGGACCCGGTCATGCTCAGGCAGCGTCAACAACTCTTTGGGATTACCTCTGAAGAGCTCAAAATGGTATTGAGTCCTATGGCTGACAGCGGCAAGGAGCCGATTGGTTCTATGGGGGCAGATGTGCCCCTGGCGGTTCTG
>CAZHOC010001072.1:0-2784 GCA_964534295.1 uncultured Bacteroidia bacterium
ACTACATTGTCATTGGCATCCCGCAATAGCTCAAGCTCGAACTCCTTCCAACCTAAAACTGCTCTTTCCACCAAAACCTCATGCGTGGGAGACATACTCAAACCCCGACGCAAAGCCGCATCAAACTCTTCCTCTTTGTGGACAAAAGCACCACCTGTTCCCCCTAATGTGTAAGAAGGACGGATTACCAATGGGAACCCAATCTTCTGGGCGGCATCTTTACCTTCTAGGAAAGAGTTGGCAATAAAGGAAGGTGCTACGCTGAGGCCAATACTTACCACGTGCTCACGGAAGGCTTCTCGGTTCTCTGCTAATTCAATCGCTTCTAAATCCACGCCGATGAGGCGCACATTGTATTTTTCCCAAACGCCTCTTTGCCCCACTTCGATAGCGAGATTAAGAGCCGTTTGACCACCCATAGTGGGCAGTACAGCATCAATTTGCCTCTCCTGTAGAATTTGTTCAATGCTTTCTACCGTAAGGGGCAACAAATAAATGTGATCGGCAGTAACGGGATCCGTCATAATCGTAGCCGGGTTGGAGTTGATCAGCGTTACCTCGATGCCTTCCTCGCGCAAAGAACGAGAGGCTTGGCTTCCGGAGTAATCAAACTCACAAGCTTGACCAATAATAATAGGACCACTACCAATAATAAGAACTGATTTGATGGAAGTATCTCTGGGCATTTGTATTACAATTTAGACTCGTTTGCTAAATCACGGCTAATAATGATCATAATGTTTGCGAAATCGATGATTTAGCAAGCGGCTTTAGCGATGAAAGAAGGAGTGTTAGGGCTCGTCCAAATTGCGTGCAAAGATAGGACTTATTTGATCTCGTAAAAATTGAAGAACAACTTTTTTATTAAAAAATGTGAACGCTTGATAAGGGAATTAAATATGAAAGGCTAAGAACGTTTTTGAAGAGTCATTTCCTAAAGGGGAAACTCGGAAAGTGTCTTTGACTTGTAG
Organism: uncultured Bacteroidia bacterium; assembly: GCA_964534295.1. Lineage (GTDB taxonomy): Bacteria > Bacteroidota > Bacteroidia > J057 > J057 > JBCAWW01. Next base: position 972 of record CAZHOC010001072.1, read on the forward strand.
GTGAATTTTGGTTGATTGTAGACCGGTCCATTTACAAGAGCATATCCCAAAACTCATAAGTTGGATGATTTTGTCCTAATAGTTCTTCCAGTTGTCGAAGAAGTGAGGTTTTTTCTGTTTCATATTCCGATTGCCATTGAGTGATACTTGTTCTAATCTGCTCATCTGTTTTTTTCAGGCCTGTTACTTTTGCCATGTTGTCAATGAGAGCCAGTAAGTCATTCCCCGTCTTCAATCCAGCCATCTGGGAAAAGATTATTAGTTCTCTATAGTCTTGTTGTGTCTCCACACTTTGAATAGTGTTGATGCTATTCTTAACCTGATCAAGGTAGCGGAAAGCCCAATGTAAATTCAGCAGGTGGCTACTATTTACTCTAGACAGGTACTTGTCATAGTACCTCTTTGCATAGGCGAAAATGGCCGCCGCTTCCTCACCTGTAGCATCTGCCGATCCATCAGTCACTAGGTTGAGACTATCGATTGCAACCTGTAAAGAGTCACTTAGCTGATCCAGTCTGATTACGCCTATCATGGCTTTTGCTAGAACCCAATCCTTTTGCTGGTAACTCATATCTCGAGAAAACCCTGCTAAGGCTCTATTGACGTCCAAGAGGGCTTGTTGATGATTTACTAGTTGCCAATTTGCCCTTGCAGAGTAGACATATTGTTGACCTAAGAGCCCTAAGCTAGCTAATAGACCTTCTCCAAGGTTTTGTCGTACTGTAGCAATTTCTGACAGGCCCTCTGTATAGAGATTGCGAGACTCAGTGCTAGAAACCACATTATCGAATGTAGGAGCCTCTGGCGTAGGTATGCGGCCAATACCAGATCTATCTATCTTTTCAAATGCAGCTAAAAGCATGGCTTGATTATCATTCAGTGCTTCCTCAGGATTACGGAGAGGGGCATTACTACTTTGTTCTCCAAGTAGATCAGGACAGTTCAGTAGGGTAGTAGAATTAGCGTTTCTTTTTACGATAAAACCGTTTAAAATTTGCCCATCAAAGGTATTTACTGTTCTAACCCTAAATGCATCAGCAAACTGCTGCTCCAGTTCTACCTCAGTACCATTGGGGAGGCGTTTGATTAGTGTTTGATTGTTGAGCGTTCTATACTCTTGGCTATTCCCGCCCCGGTTGATGATGCCTAGCTCGTTGGGATTCAAGATTCGATTGCGTAGAGCAATGGCACTATTGGCACTGCCAATGCAATAAATATTTCCATTGATAAAATTGTTCGGTGATTCAGGGCAGTCGGTCAGCGTGTTTTTTTGTTGGTAACTTTTGGAAATGTAAGCCTCCAATATTTTCCCTTCATTGTTTTGAAAACGAATCTTATAAAAGTCTACCAATTCCTCTAAGAAAGTAACCTGATCCCCTCGCTTGAGGTAGTCAATTAGCGTTTCTTCGTTAATAGATTTGTACTGGGGATGATTTTTTCCTTGGTTGATAATCTGAAGTTCTGATATGCTTAAGGGGCGGTTTCGTACGGAAATTACGCTGAATTGACCGTTGATACAATACGTAGAATCTGCCTTAAGTGTATAGGGATCGATAATGGTCTTGATCTCGATCTTGAAACGTTCCCACTCTGATCGATTGAGGAAAGCGGGGTCAGCTATAATTTGATCGACACTCAGTTGATGTTTAGTGAGTAAATAGGCCAATAATCGTTGGGTGTTTTGAAGCATATTGCTGTAATCGCTATTGGCTCCGGCGCATAACTTTACCCCAAGCGTGGAATTATTGAGTGAACCATCACCAGCACCAAGGCTACTTGTAACGGCTGCATTACCACTTAAGTTGGTATGAAA
>CAZHOC010001073.1:0-2783 GCA_964534295.1 uncultured Bacteroidia bacterium
GCAATTGGTAATCTCCGCAAACTCGCACATGGCAATTATCCCGCCCAAGAATATATTATCAAGGTAACCCACGATGGCCTCCAGTTGACCATCGACCGCGCTCTCGAAATCGAGGCCCGCTACTTCACTAAGATTTGCATGAGCAAAGAGGCGAAGAATATGATCCGTACGGGTTTCATGGGCATACAAGCGGCGCGTAAGGGCAAAGCCCGTCCCAAGGATGAACCGAAATACGAAGTCAAAAAGCTCGGTATGCTTGGCGCGGGTATGATGGGCGCAGGCATCGCTTATGTCTCCGCCAAAGTAGGTATAGACGTAGTCCTCAAAGATGTAAGTGTTGAAGCAGCCGAAAAAGGCAAAGCTTATAGCAAAAAATTGCTCGATAAGGCCATTGCGAAAAAGCGTTCTACGCAGGAGAAGGCCGACGCCCTCCTAGCCCGTATTCATCCTACAGACAATGCCGCAGATTTTGCTGATTGCGATCTTGTCATCGAAGCCGTTTTTGAGAGTCCACAACTCAAAGAAAAGGTAACCAAGGAGACCGAAGCGGTGCTGCCAGCGGATAAGGTCTACGGTTCCAATACCTCCACCATTCCGATTACACAGCTTGCTGAGTTTTCCGACCGACCCGAGAACTTCATTGGTATCCACTTCTTCTCACCCGTTGATAAAATGCCTTTGGTAGAGATCATCGTGGGCGAAAAAACTTCTCCTAAGGCAATTGCCGCCGCAGTGGATTATACAGTTGCAATCAAAAAGATCCCTATCGTGGTCAATGACAGTCGTGGTTTTTACACCTCTCGCTGCTTTGGCACCTATGTAACCGAGGGGATGTTCCTACTCGAAGAAGGCGTCCCACCAGCGATGATCGAAAATATCGCCAAGATGAAAGGCATGCCAGTAGGACCGCTAGCGGTACATGACGAAGTTACTCTCACATTGAGTCTGCACGTATTTGAAAGCGATCCTAATCCTAATAAACCCGCCTACCAAATGAGGTCATACAATATGACCAAAGAACTCGTCCATACGCATAAGCGGACTGGCAAAAAGGATGGGGCAGGCTTTTACGATTACCCACAAGGTGGCAAAAAGAAGCTTTGGCCCAAACTCAAAGAGATTTATAACTCAAATGTCGATACCCTCGACAAAGAGACCATCGCTAAGCGGATCATGCACCGCCAAGCCTTGGAAAGCTATCGCTGTCTTGATGAAGGCGTTCTTAATTCGGTTACGGACGGAGACATCGGCTCGGTACTCGCATGGGGCTTCCCGATTTATACGGGAGGTTCACTTTCCTATATCGACTTTGTGGGCATGGATCAGTTTATCGCCGATTGTGATGACTTTAGCACTCGTTTTGGAGAGCGTTTTGCCGTTCCTGATAGTCTGCGTGCCTTAGCTAAGGCAGGTAAGTCAATTCATGACTTTGGCAAATAGAGAGGGAATTTTGAATGATGAATATCGAACGCCCAATTTCTAAGGGATTGACAGTACTTCTACATTCAGCGTTCGACATTCGACATTCAGCATTCCGTCCTCTGCTGCGCGGAACGCTTATCTCTATTCCTTCTCCTCAATACTCTCCAAAGGTGGACATAAGCTACGGTTTGTAAACTTCTTGGGACTGGGAGGAGGAAGCATTTAACCCATACAGTATGAACCTTCTTCAGGGCATCAAAATCGTCGATTTTACCCGCTTGCTGCCGGGCCCTTTGGCTACGCACTTACTGGCCCAGATGGGAGCAGAGGTCATCAAAATCGAAAGTCCCAAGCGGCCTGATTATACACGAAGCGTCGGTATCAAAATGATCGATGGCGCCAATCCACTCTTTCACCAACTCAATCACAACAAGCAGCTAGTCGAAATCGACTACAACGAAGCGTTCGGCAAAGCCGAAGTCATAAAGTTGATCCAAACAGCAGACGTCCTTATCGAACAATTTCGTCCGGGAGCGATGGAGGCTTGGGGTTTGGGCTATGAAGAGATCAAAGAATTCAATCCGGCAATCGTCTATGCCTCGATTACCGGTTATGGGCAGGAGGGGCCCTTACACGATGAGGCAGGTCACGACTTCAACTATCTCGCCTACTCAGGCATCATGGGCCTGCTCAAGGATGAAAATGGCAAACCCAATGTGCCCGACACTCAGTTCGCAGATATCGGCGGTGCTTATATGGCGGTGATGGCGGTGCAAGCAGCTCTCCTGCAAAAAGAGCGTAGTGGTAAAGGTTGCTATCTGGATATCTCACTGACTGATGCAGTTATGCCCTTCAATGCCGTACCCTTTAGCTTTCATAGTGCGGAGCTCGACTATCGCCATTTCAACATTATCAATGGCAAAACCGCGGTAAATTATGCTGCTTATCAATGCAAAGACGGTAAATGGCTGTCGGTAGCAGCTATGGAAATCAAGTTTTGGAATAACCTCTGTGAGGCCTTGGGTAAGCTCGAATGGCAGCGAAAGCACCAGCTGGAATTAATGAATCAATCGTTCCCCAAGGGGGAAGTAGAACAAATATTTCTCAGCCAAACGCGAGACGAATGGATGGAGCTGCTAGCCGGAAAAGATGTCTGTGTGGCGCCCATCTTAGAAATGGAGGAATTATTATCACTCATGGTTAATCGTCGATTATAATCAAAATGCCTATCTGGCATCATTTCGGACTGCTCAATTTACAAATGCAGGAACTATTTCTAGTGTGTAAGTTGATAGTGATTCTAATTTTACTTCTCAACTTGTTCTTACACTCTCGATTTCAGTAAGGATTCGTTGATAAAT
>CAZHOC010001074.1:0-2783 GCA_964534295.1 uncultured Bacteroidia bacterium
ACTTACGCTAACATCTGAAAAATCGATTTAAGTCTTTATTATTCTTTTTTATCAGATATCTTCAAATATGTAGTTTTTGGAAAAACTGTTTGAGTCTGAATGATGAACCAATGGAAAATATCCGAGAATATTTAAACCAATTAGTGGCAATGAATGAGGAGGAATGGTCAGCTCTTTCGGATTGTTTAGAGATGCATGCTATTTCCAAGAAGAAGGCCATTCTAAATGAGGGAGAGGTATGTGATTTTGTCGCGTTTATTAGCGAGGGATCTTTCCGTTATTATCATATTAAAGATGGTACCGAAAAGGTTACAGGCTTCTTCTTTTCTATGAATGCAGTTAGCGATTATGCTAGTTTTTTATCCCAGACTCCTTCTATGCATTTTATCGAGGCCATTTCGGATTCAATTGTCTATAAACTGTACAAAAAGGATTTAATCGAATTGTATGAGAGATATCAAAAAATAGAAAAGCTTGGTAGGATTGTTGCCGAAAATTTGTTTCTCAGTGTAGATAGAAGGCTAAACTCATTTCTCTTCCTGTCTCCAGAAGAGAGATATCATGAATTGGTCGAAAGAAATCCACAACTCAGCCAGCAAGTCCCTCAATACATGATAGCATCTTATTTAGGGGTAGAGCCAGAAACGATAAGCCGAATAAGGCGTCGTAAGAAGTGAAAATTCTTTATTGATCAAAGTCAACGAGATTAAGCTCCCTCCTACCTCAAATTTGTTCCAATCAATAACTTAAAGAATTGGAACATGAAGAAATTACAAATCCACAATTCAATCAAAGCAATATTTTCAGTTTTCATGTTGGTGTCTGCTTTTGGAGAGCTTTCCCAAAATGAAACAGTAATAGAATCTATGCAGTTAATTCAGATGCCTGAATATCTGTTGATTTTGTTAGGCTGGGCAAAAGTACTTGGGGTATTAGCCATTTGGTTCTCGCCTTATCAATGGCTTAAGGAATGGGCTTATGCAGGATTTGTCTTCGATTTTCTCGGGGCCATATTCGCTTTTATCTACCTAGGGCAATATGTCCTCCCCGATATCATTATGGCCCCCATGGCCTTGATCCTATGCGTGATTTCTTATCTAAGCATGGCGAATAAAGGAGAGGATGAAATGATAAGCAAGGTGATTGGGAATTAAAATGGGCTTGGATCGTCTACGCGCTCCCTACCCACTAGGCAGCGTGTAGTCTTTCCATTGTTGGATTTAGGCTGTGGAATGTCTAGGAGAAGGGTACTTTAGTAAGTAGTTATGTTTAGGGAAGTCTTCCTAGGTAACTGAAGAGTTTTGGGCGGGTTGTTAGAACTAGGGATAAGCGTTCCGCGCTCCCGATAGCTATCGGGAGGTAAGAAAACAAAATCCGAATGCAAAAGGCTTGCCTACCTTCTACATTCGGATTTGAATCTGAAAATCTGAGAAAACCTTATGGTTTGGGGTCCTCAGACTCTTCTGGATACATCACAAACTGAGCGTAATTGCCTTGCTGGAAGTAGGTTTTGGCTGCTTCCTGAATGGCTTCGCTACTGAGGCCTTCTACCTTTTCCATCTGCTTGAGAATTAGGGTAGGATCGATGTCATTGCGGTAAGCGTTGTAGAGTTGCCCCATCCAATAATTGTTGCGGAGCATACCGGTTTCGATATCCTTGCGCTGGGTCTCTTGGACTTTTTGGAGATTTTTCTCAGAAGCGCCTTCTTCTTGGAGAGTCTTGATATCGTTCCAAGCGGTATTGATCAAATCATCCACATTGTCGGGAGAACAGACGAAAGAGATGGTGATGGCATATTCAGGCTTAGGCTCTTTGCTAGGAGAGGCACTGGTACGAACGCCATAAACTCCACCTTTGTCCTCGCGCATGGATTCGCGTAACATAATACCTAGTACCTGCACGGCGGACTGCATATTGTAACGGTTTTCTCCGGTCCACTCCATATCGCCGTAAAACTTCATTTCGACCATACTCTTTGGCTCAGAGCCTCTAAATACTTTATGATCGATCGGGCCTTCCGGATTGGTACGGCCAACATCTTTCCAGTCTTCGGTTTCAGCTAGCGCAGGCAGGCTACCTAAATACTTGTTGAGCATCGGCTGGATGCCTTCAACGTCAAAGTTGCCCACGAAGAGGAAAGTGAAATCTGCGGCATTGGCAAAACGCTCTTGATAGATCTCATAAGCGCGATCAATATCTATCTGGGCCCATTGTTCGGGCGTCGGTAGGTAAATCGACCTCGGGTGTCCGTTACCCATGATTTTGACGACTTCAGAACGGAAGTATTGCTCTGGGCTATTCATCAGGTTGGTAAAGAAGCCTTCTGTCTTCGCAAGAGAGCTTTTGAAAGCCTTCTCATCCTTGCGAGGAGAGGTGAAGTAGAGGTGAGCTAATTGCAGGAAGGTTTCCAAATCCTTGGGAGAGGTTGAGCCACTCATACCTTCATAGAGCTCACCGACAAAGGTGCCAACACGCAGCTGCTTATCAGAGAGGTATTTGTCTAACTGAATATTGTCATAGTTGGCGAGGCCTGACTCCATGATAGCTTGGATCCCGTAGGTGGCAGAAAGATAGTCTTTGTCATCTACCAAAGAGCTACCACCCGGACTATAGGCACGCATCAAGATTTGGTCGTCCTGATAGTCAGTAGGCTTGAGGACCACTTTGACGCCATTGCTAAGGGTGAGTTCTGTAACGCCAATTTCTTCTTTTGTTTCAGTCTTGATTACGGAACCTGGACCATTGCTTACTCCTGCTAATGGCTCATCAGCAACATTGTCTT
>CAZHOC010001075.1:0-2782 GCA_964534295.1 uncultured Bacteroidia bacterium
CCTATAAAGAGGGAGCGCAAATAGAGTCCCATGCCGGAACGCCAAGTCTCGAATGGCTAGAGATGGAAGAAGGGGTTTATGAAGTGGGGCACGATGGCAAAGGCTTTCATTTTGACAATGAAGGAGGCAAGCATCGAGTTTTCTTGGAGCCTTACCGCATTATGGATCGTCTCATCACCAATGCAGAGTATTTAGCCTTTGTGGAAGCTGGTGGCTATAAAGAGTACCAACACTGGCTCGAAGAAGGTTGGCGCTGGGTCAATGAGAACCAAGTCGACAGTCCTATGTACTGGTTCAAGGTGGATGGCCAATGGCAGCAGTTTAGCATGCAAGGCATGCATCCGCTCGATCTCAATGCACCGGTGACCCATATCAGCTATTATGAGGCTCAGGCTTTTGCCAAGTGGAAAGGCCTACGCTTACCCACCGAATTTGAATGGGAAGCTGCCTGCCTACATTATTCACCTGATATCCCCCAAGCAGCCAATTTTGTAGATGCCGAACAGTTTCGTCCGGTCGCGCGCCAAGGCAAAAACTATCAATTTTACGGCGATTGCTGGGAGTGGACCCAAAGTGCTTATCTCCCCTACCCTCGCTACGAAGCACCTGAGGGTACATTGGGGGAATACAATGGAAAGTTTATGGTCAATCAAATGGTTTTGAAAGGGGGCTCTTGTGCTACCCCAAGAGATCATATCCGACCTACCTATCGCAACTTTTTTCAAGCCGAGATGCGATGGCACTATACAGGATTACGCTTGGCTGAAACTCTATAACAACGAACAATCACCATGTCCACTCAAACTCAGACTTCTGTATTTGCGCAGCATATACATGAAGGATTAAGCCAATATCCAAAGCGGCTTTCATCTCGCTATTTTTATGATGCCAAGGGCAGTGAGCTCTTTCGCCAAATCATGCGGATGGAATCCTACTATCTGACTGATGCTGAATACGAAATCTTTGAAAACTATCGCGCAGATTTGCTTGAACAATTTGCACCCGATGGCAATGATTTTCAATTGATTGAATTTGGCGCCGGTGATGGTCTTAAGACTCGCCTATTGTTGGAACATTTTCTCCAAGCAGGGGCTCAGTTTGAGTATCTCCCCATCGATATCTCAGGAGATGCTCTTAGCAAGCTTACAGAAGGCCTGACCAAAGACTTCCCCAATATCAACATCAAACCACTTGAAGCAGAGTATTTTAGTGCCTTGGAGCAGCTAGAGCAACAAAAGGAGCAAAAACGTAAAGTCGTTCTCTTTTTAGGATCGAACCTAGGCAACTTCCCTCATGAGCAAGCCATCGATTTTCTCAAAGGATTGCGGAGTCATCTCAATAAAGGAGACCTTTTACTCATCGGATTGGACCTCAAAAAGGAGCCGGCCGTAGTGCTTGAAGCCTACAATGATAAGGAAGGGATTACGAAAGCTTTCAACCTCAATTTGCTTGAGCGTATCAATCGTGAATTAGGTGGAAATTTTGATCTCGATAGCTTTGATCACTGGGAAACCTATGATCCCCTATCGGGCGAAACTCGCTCTTATATCATCAGCAAGCGTAAACAGCGAGTATGGATTGAGGCTACACAAGAAGCCTATCAATTTGAAGCTTGGGAACCCATTTGGACTGAGCTGTCTCAAAAGTATGACTTCCGCATGATAGAAGATTTATCCCAAGCAAGTGGTTTTAAACTGAGTGAATATTACCAGGACCATCGAGAGTACTTTGTCGATGCAATCTGGGAGGCAGTTTAAAACTTAGTGTATAATTCGTCTACATAACACCAGGCCCAACGCTCATTGGGTTCAGCAGAAATGATAACCGGATGCTCGGAAGCATGAAAGTGCTTTCGAGCATGTTGGTTTGGTGAGTCATCACAGCATAGTACCACCCCACATTCTACACACTTGCGCAAATGCACCCAGGTATCTCCCGTCTTTACACATTCTTCGCATTGGTATTCGGAAGGAACTGGAAGGGAATCTTCAAAATCTACAGACTTGAGATGGTCACAGCTTTTTACTTTGAAGGACATAGCAATTGAGGTTTTATTGATTAGGATGCTGACTCCTATTTTTTCAGAGCGTATTGTTTTTGCGCTTAGTTTTATTGGGGAGACTGCTGCGCAGAACGCTTATCTCTAAAGACATTACGGCTACCGATAGCTATCGGTACAATGTGCCAAATTAGATGTCATCCTGAGCCCCGTCGAAGGATCTATTTTTTCTTTGCTGCTGCGCAGAACGCTTATCTTCTGGGGCGTATTGCATACGCCCCTACGGGATCCAAATGGTAGGTGCGAGCATGCATGCCGCACCAAAAAGGATAAGCGTTCTGCGAAGCAGTAAACCTAAACCTCAGCCAAATACTTATGCACAAAGCTAATCGTCATCGCTCCTTCGCCTACAGCCGAAGCCACCCGATTCATTGCGCCCGCACGCACGTCCCCCGCAGCAAAAATACCCGGATTGCAAGTTTCGAGCAGATACGGCTCTCTTTCCAATTTCCAAGCAGCCTTAAAAGCAGGATGTTGGTATAACTCTCGGCCTGTGATAATGTAACCTCTGTCGTTTTTGAGGATATCATCGCCTAACCAATCGGTATAGGGGCGTGCCCCAATGAAGATAAACAAAGCCCCAGCCTCAGCACGCCGCTGTTCTCCAGTCTTATAATCCTCTAGAGTAATGCAATTGAGGTGCTGGTTTTCCCCACTAGCTTCGGCCACTATAGTTTGGGGTAGAAGATGAATGTTATCTGTGGCTCCAATTTGATCGATTAG
>CAZHOC010001076.1:0-2776 GCA_964534295.1 uncultured Bacteroidia bacterium
ATCTGAGCCTGTGCCTAAAGTAGTGGGAGACCAACTTTATGGAGGGGGACGCCAAGTCGGTTTGCCGATAGAAGTTGAGCTTACCAAAGCGGTCTCTCAGTCCTATCTCACCCAATTGTGGAATCAATCTGCCTTCCGTAAGGAAGCTAAGGCGAGTCTGCAAAGCCTGACCGATCGTATCAGTAAGCGCTTTACTTTGGGCGTGCTTGCCGTAGCATTTGCGGCTGGTATTTATTGGTGGATTACTGCTGGTGCAGGTATGGCTGCGAATGTCTTTACCGCAGTTTTGATCGTAGCTTGTCCTTGTGGGATCGCCTTAACCTTGCCAATTACGCTGGGTAATTCCTTAAGACTATTGGGTAAGCATCGCCTTTATCTCAAAAATACCGGCGTAATCGAACAAATGGCCGGCCTAGATAATATCGTTTTTGATAAGACAGGGACTTTAACTCAGCACGACCGCTTGCCCGCTGAGCTAGTATATGGTAAACCTTCCTCAGGAAGTATGGAGCGCTTAATGACTTTGGTGCAAACCTCTACCCACCCTGTTAGTCAAGCGATTGCACGCATGCAGGAGCATGATGCGGTTTTGCCTATTAGCGATTTATTAGAGACGACTGGCCAAGGTTTAGAGGCAATTGTGGATGGCTATCATCTGCAGTTGGGGAATTGGAAGTATGTGAGTCAATCTCTTCTTCCGCATGAGCGTCCCCAAGGCTGGAATTTAGATACTAAGGCCACTTGGCTAGTCGAAGATGGTAAACTAATCGCGGGTTTTGCTTGGCAACCCGCCTTCCGAGAAGGCCTCTCTGGCACGATAAGCGTTCTGCGCCAGCAGTATCAACTACAAGTCCTCTCAGGTGATACGGATCGTGATCGCATTGCTTTGCAGAAAGTTTTTGATACAGATACTCCGCTGCATTTTCAGCAGAGTCCACAGGCAAAACTAGACTTTATCGCCGCTCTCCAAGCAGAAGGGCACAAAGTCATGATGGTGGGCGATGGTTTAAATGATGCCGGTGCCCTGCGTCAAAGCGAAGTGGGCATTGCCCTGACGGAAGACACCGGAACTTTTGCTCCTGCTTGTGATGCGATTTTGGACGCTCAATCCTTTGCCAAACTACCAGCGATGTTGCGCTTTTCGCGTAAGGCAGTACAATTGGTGCGCTATGGCTTTGTCCTATCCCTCTTGTACAATTTGTTTGGCCTGGCGATCGCTGTTCAAGGCTGGTTGACCCCTGTAATTGCGGCAATATTGATGCCCTTAAGCTCGCTGACAGTGGTAGCTTTTGGGATGAGTGCGAGTTATTTGGCCCATCAGTCTTTGTTTAGGCCGCTGCGCGGAACGCTTGTCTCAAACTCACCAAATGAGCGAAGAAAACCACCGGTACCACAAATGCAGGCAACCAACTAAAAGGAAAATTTAGCACTGCCCAATTGGGTTGCTCAAAGGCGATTTGCTGGAAATTACTTGGTAAGGCTAGTATGGCAGTCGTAACGATATTGACAAGTAGGCCTAGCATGACAAGGTTCCAACCAATGATGAGCCATTTTCCCCCTACCTTCTTAATAAAAGCGAAGTAAATCAGGAGTGGAGCACTAATTCCCGCGATGATATCAAAATTACGTCCTGCAAAGGTCATCACCTCTGGCACTGCCTGATTGAGAAATAACCAATAAAGGACCAGCTCAACAGGGATCCGCACCAAATGGATCCAATGCAATCTATCTAATGGCATGCGATCAATAAATGCTTTGCCGCCCTTGGTTAAGAAGACTATTCCTATCAAAATAAAGGTGGGAACCACCGCAAGGGGGAAGCGAGGCGGCACAGGCTGCGGATCGGTATTATAAAAATCAGCTAGACTCAATCCCGCCTGTAAGGCCAACCAGATGACTATGCAGCCGAGTATCCACTTAAGGGTATTAGCGTTCTGCGTAGCAGGCCTCAACGCACGGTAGAACAAAAATAGGGTCAGAAGGCAAGTCAATATGAAGATGATGGTGATGTAGGAGGGTAGGTTGGATAGCATGATATCTGTAATTATGTGATTATACTTGTATATACAACTTTGGCAGTAAAAAATATTATCAAGCTTTTATGGGCAAATTTGCGCGGATCGCTTCGGTGATTGTATCTATTTGCTGCAGCTGAAACTGGCCCAAAATAGCCTCTACCTGCTGATGAAGGCTTTCCCAAAGAGGAGAAACTTCTTCGAGCAGATCAAATCCTTTTTGGGTTAGGTACAATTCTGACTGTCTAGGGTCGGCCCCTTTCTCGATGGAAACGTAGCCTTCCCGTTCCAATTTTTTCAGATCACGGCTCATGGTCGATGGATCTAAAATCAAGGTGTCAGCCAATTGTTTCTGACTGAGGGGAGCCTTTTTGCCGATGATAAAGAGGATGGAAACCATAGAGCCACGCAATCCAAAAGGCTTGTAGGCTTGCATATAGGCCTGGTTGAGCATGCGATGTAAACGCCTAAGGCGCGCATTGGCACAGGTGGAAGGATTGATCCTTTCAAAATTAGGACCGGCTGTCGGTTTGCTATTTGGCATAAGGGCAAGCTAAATATTTTGAGTTGTATATGCAAGTATAGGCTGGGGGTGACTTATGTAAAAAAGATATATACAAAAGTCACTATGGCCTTTTGCTTCTGTCATCCCGGGGGGGAGGGAAAGCCCCTAAGTTTGAAGCAATCAAATATCCAATCCTATGACAGTGATTTTCATTCTTATCGGAATCAGCCTTTTGGTGGCACTGGGGTTTTTAGGA
>CAZHOC010001077.1:0-2772 GCA_964534295.1 uncultured Bacteroidia bacterium
AGTTCAAAGGGCGATCAGGATACTACGCCTATCAATAGGGCTAAGCGTTCCGCGTCCCGAAAGCTTTCGTGAGTAAACCCCAAAAAAATCACTCAAATAGAAATCTGGGAACTCACGAAAGCGTCCCAATAGCCTTAAAACGCCGAAACACCGCCTCATTATGCGGTGCCTCGGCTAATTCTTCAGTAAGATCCTGCCCAGCCCAATGACTATAATGCATACCATTACGCCAATGTCGGCTCTCAGTTACATCATAGATTGTACCCTTATAGGCGATCCAGATTTCATCGCGATCTGAACCATTGCGTAAAGCCAATTGGGAACGGCTATAAGTGGGCAGCTCAGTCATTATACTGCTTCGGCGATTAAAGCCTGAGCAATTTGAACGGCATTGGTAGCTGCTCCTTTACGTAGGTTATCAGCAACGATCCAAAGGTTCATACCATTTTCGATTGATTCATCGCGACGGATACGACCGACAAAAACCTCATCTCTACCGTGGGTATCGCGAGGAGTAGGATATCCATTATTGGCGACATCATCTACCACGACCAAGCCCGGAGTATCTGCCAACATCTGCTTGATATCTGCAATATCAAATGGAATCTCAGTTTCGATATTAACCGCTTCTGAGTGTCCACCGATTACGGGTACTCTAACTGCGGTAGCGGTAATTTGGATGCTATCATCATTGAGGATTTTGCGCGTCTCATTGACAAGCTTCATTTCCTCTTTGGTATAATCGTTGTCTAAGAAGATATCGCAATGGGGGATACAGTTGAGATCGATCTGCTTAGGATAAACCGATAGGCTATCTCCACCTTGGCGTTCAGCGAATAGCTGATCTACAGCATTTTTACCTGTACCAGTAACGCTTTGGTAGGTAGAGATGACAAGACGTTTGATTTTATACTTTTGGTGGATAGGCGCTAAGGGCACTACCATCTGGATAGTGGAGCAATTAGGATTAGCGATAATCTTATGCTCATTATTGATGGCAGACATATTTACCTCAGGCACCACTAGTGGAACGCTAGGATCCATCCGCCATGCGGAGGAGTTGTCAATTACGATGGTACCTACTTCGGCAAACTTAGGCGCAAAAGCAGTACTCGTACTTCCACCGGCAGAAAATAGCGCAATATCAGGTTTGGCAGCAATACCGTCCTCCATACTCACTACCTTCAGCTGTTTACCCTTAAAGGTAACCTCCTTACCTACAGATCTTGCTGAAGCAACAGGAATAAGGGTGGAAACAGGGAATTGCGCTTCTTCTAGAACGCGGAGCATTTCAGTGCCTACTAGGCCAGTTGCCCCGACTACGGCTACTTTCATGATATAAATGAGTTAAGTAAAAAATTAATTATACGGGAAACCGGCGCATAATTAACACATTTTATAAAAAATACCCACGAAACTTTAAAAATTATTTAAAGTTTGTGGGCAAATATTTAAAAATCGTTATCTACGAACATTAAACAAACTGATCGTTTTGACTCTTGAGGTCAGATACGATTTGTTTGATAAATTGTTCATCATCTTTCTTGCAAATCAGTAGGGCATCATCGGTATCCACTACGATATAATTCTCTAGTCCTTTCATTACCACGATTTTACCTTCTTTGGAGGTTTTTACCACATTGTTGAAAGAATCGTAGACTACGCCTTTTCCATGCACTGCGTTACCGTGAAAATCTTTCTCAGAATTTTCATGTACGGATCCCCAAGTACCTAAATCGCTCCAACCAAATTCCGCAGGAATGACATGTACATTATCTGCCTTCTCCATGATCCCATTGTCGATAGAGATGTTTTTGCAGGTAGTATAAGTGTCGTTGATAGCGCCTTCCTCCTTTTCTGTATAATAGGAGTCAGTAATCCCAGAAAACAGCTCCGCCATGTCAGGCAGGTGATCTTCAAAAGCTTTTTGAATCGTATTGGCAGAGAATAAGAAGATACCCCCATTCCAGACGTAATCCCCGCTTTCGACAAAGCTCTTGGCGATCTCCAGATTAGGTTTTTCGGTAAAGGTTTTAACCTTATAAAAGCCTCTGCCTTCTTCGTCATCAATAAACTGGATGTACCCATAGCCAGTATCAGGGCGCGTGGGGGTAATCCCAAGCGTCATAATAATATCTTGCTCTTCACAAGCGCTCAGTCCTAGGAGGATTTTTTCTCTGAAAACGTCTTCCTTGGCGATCAAATGATCAGATGGAGCCACTACAAAGGAGGCATTAGGATTTTGGGTTTGGATCTTGTAGCAAGCGTAGGCAATACAAGGAGCTGTATTACGTCCCACTGGCTCTAACAAGATTTGATCATCGGTCATCCGAGGCAGCTGCTCTTTGACCAAATCGTAATAGCCTTCGTTGGTTACTACATAAATATTTTGTTCGGGTACAATAGAGGCAAATCGAGCATATGTCTCCTGAATTAGAGATTGACCTCTACCGAGAATGTCATGAAATTGTTTAGGAAAGCGACTGCGACTCATGGGCCAAAAACGGCTACCAATGCCACCAGCCATTATAATAATATAGTGGTTCTGATTCTGCATTTAGAATGATAAACTAGTTGAATAAAATTTGGAAGAACGCATGGCGAAGCAGGAGGGTATTACAATGATACATAAGCTTTTTTGCACTTCCCAATATTATTCCATGAACAGAATAAAAAGCATTATGAACGGGCGAGCTTGCGTCCAGAAGTGCTGTGTTTCTTCCTTAGTAGTCTCTCTGATTTGACCGAAAAGGTTTCATTCTTATTTCATCA
>CAZHOC010001078.1:0-2772 GCA_964534295.1 uncultured Bacteroidia bacterium
CATCCTGGCAACTGGCGTAAGCTTCTAGATTATGGTTGTGGTACATTAGGCGATATGGGCGTGCACATTTTTGACACTCCCTATACGGCCTTGGCCTTAGACGTTCCGCGTACGATCAAGTCTAAGTGCCGCAAACCAACTGGCTTTGGGCATCCGGAGAATAATGTAGTTACCTACGAGTTTCCCGGTACTGAATACACCACCGAAACCCTAAAATGGGTATGGTATGATGGACCAGGCGCTCCTAAAAAACATAAGGATCTTAAGTTGCCCAAAGGGGATAGCCTACCTGAGCAAGGGGCCATGTTTATTGGTGAAAAAGGAAGATTATTACTCCCACACATCAACTTTCCCAGGCTGATCGTGGATAAAGAATATAAGGCCTTTGAATTTCCGACCATGGAAAAAGCCGATCACTATCATCAGTTTGTGGATGCTTGCCTCGGCAAGGATGAATGTAGCGCGCCTTTCTCTTATGCCGCCCGTTTGACCGAGGCCATTTTGTTAGGCGTAGTGGCCAGCCGCTTCCCCAACAAGACTTTGCATTGGAACAATGAAGCCCAAGCGTTCGACGAAGTCGAAGCCAACCAATACCTATCAGCTCCATACCGTAAGTTCTAATCCTATGACAGAACGTAAAGTAGTACTCTACATCAGCATGAGTCTGGATGGCTTTGTGGCTGGTGAAAATGATGATCTATCCTTTCTTGATGCTATGCAAAAAGAGGGGGAAGATTACGGCTATGCGGCATTCACCAAGGATGTGGACACCTACATTGTGGGGCGGAGAACCTATACGAAGGTCATGGAGATGATCAATAGTTTTCCGCAAGCTGATATGTATGATTGCTATGTGCTGACGCGTCAGGACATCCCCGACACAGACAAGATCACTTTCTACAAAGGTGATGTCAGGGAGTTGATAGCCAATATCCGCCAAAAAGCAGGCGGCAAGATTTATTGCGACGGTGGAGCCGAAATCGTCAAATTATTTATGGAGCATGACTTGATCGATGAGTATATCATTTCCGTCATCCCCACGATACTAGGCAATGGAACCCGCTTATTTAAAGGCGGTAATCCTCCTCTGGCGATCAAGTTTATCTCTGCTAAATCCTTTGAAAAGGGATTGGTACAATTACATTATGTGAGGGATAGAGCCTAGAATCCTAGAGGACATACTGCTCAAAAAGACGATCTAGCACAGCTTGTGGGTCATCCGTCATACCCGGATGCACTTTTGAACTTTGTATGATGGTGCTGCGGGTCGCGGTGAGCCAGCGAAAACGGCTCGGCAAATCTAAAGTGGCAATGAAACCGCCTTCTTTATTTCCCTGACTGATCCACTCCCAACTTTGTAGGTAGGTAGCCAATTGATCCAAATCGATCTCATCTCCCAAGGCGCAAAGTCGCTTAGGGTCAATATGATATTTGACCTGCAGATATTTCTTTCGCTTACAAAAAAGGATCACCCCCACATTCAGAAACTCTTCTCGTTCTACCCGTGGGACAAAGCGAATGAAAGCATATTCATATACTTGCTTGTCGGGCATCTTGCGCTTCTTTGGTGAGTAAATCTAAATTGGCGAGCCTCTGCATCAAAAACTCAACATAAACGTGGCGGCGTTCTCCGAAGGAGTCCTCTATACCCTCATCCTCCAAAAAGTCATCCGGCACCACCGACACAATATCACTGATGACTTCTCGATTAAGGCGCTCTTTGATGATTGCTGCCGCAGCTTCTAGTTCAGAGGCTCTACTGAGTAAAACATGGTCTTTAATCGCCGGGAAGGAGCGTTTGGCGTGCGTCTCCCAATTGTTCCAAGAGTGATGGAAGTAGATAGCCGCTCCATGGTCGATCAACCAAAGTTCATTATGCCAATTGAGCATATTGGTGTTACGGGCTGTGCGATCAATATTGGTGATCAAACTATCGAGCAAAACTACTTTGGAAGCCGATAATGGATCAGCGATGGAAACTGTCGGATCATAGGTAACTGCCCCAGATAAGTAGTGCAAACCAAGGTTCAAACCCACGCTAAATTTGAGCAAATCCTGTATTTCTTCGTCTGGCTCCGTCTTGCTAAAGGAGTCGTCAAGCTGCATAAATACTAGCTCAGGCACTTTGAGACCGATCGCTCGGGCCAGCTCTCCTCCGATCAGTTCTGCGATGAGGGCTTTCTTTCCTTGGCCCGCTCCGCGGAACTTTATCACATACAAGAAGTCATCATCGGCCTCCACAATCGCAGGCAATGATCCCCCATCCCGCAACGGCGTGACACAGCCCACGACCTCCACCGTCCGAATTTCCGGTTTGCTCATGCTGCTAAGGTAGTATTTTCCGATTAGGGAAACAGACTCAAGGGGGCGAAAGATGCTTTACCGCTGGTTTTACGCTCAAATTCCAACAACCAGTTTTTTCGTTCCACTCCCCCCGCATAGCCAGTGAGTTTACCATTAGCCCCTATAATTCGATGGCAGGGAACCACAATGGCGATACGATTGGCACCATTAGCAGCGCCCACAGCTCGCACAGCTTTGGGATTGTTGATTTGTTGGGCTAAAGCACCATAAGTGGAAGTCTCGCCATAAGGAATATGAGTCAGCGCCTCCCAAATAGACTGTTGAAAGTCTGTCCCAGGCATATCTAAAGCCAAATCGAAAACTTGACGTTCTCCAGCAAAGTACTCCGCTAATTCTTTACGCGCTTGTTTGATATGATCGTTTTCTCCCCAAAGGATCGGCACGCCCAAACGCTTTTGCAGGTCTGCA
>CAZHOC010001079.1:0-2763 GCA_964534295.1 uncultured Bacteroidia bacterium
GCTGTATAAGGTCTCAGCATCGTAGAGAAGATTACCAGCGTAGGTGTCACTTTGGTTGGTCCAGAGGTCCTTGACGTTGTAGTTGCCAGTGGCATAAAGCCCTTGGCCATAGCGAGTCAAACCAATACTGAGCAGAGGATCGCTGTTTTCTTCACCTTCGCGACCGATCAAAGTGAAAATATGATACTCTCCTTTGCTATCAGTACCAGCGCTTTGCTTGGTCTGCACAAATTCTGCTTCCCAGTCTTGACCATTGAGCTGGGCGCGCATAAAGACGCTGCTACTTTTTGCTGTTAGTTCACCCGGTAAGGCATCATCTTTCTTCGGGTCATCAGGACCATCAGTAGGTGTGCAAGCAATAAATAGAAGGAGAAAAAGACTGCAAAAAGAGATTGATAATGATTTCATTTCAATAATAGGTTTTAGGGTTATGGGGGAGTTCGGTAGCTGGCGGATTTATTTTTGGACTAGCTCAACACGACGATTGAGGCTACGCCCTTGATCATTTTGGTTACTACTTACAGGGACCAATGGCCCGACTCCTTGGGCTTGTAATCGCCCACGAGAGATCTGATAGTCTTCGACGAGCGCATCTACTACAGCTTGGGCACGTGATTGGGATAGGGTAAGATTATAAGTCAGGCTGCCTTTCATATCGGTATGCCCGACGACATACAGCTTAAGCTCTGGACGCTGGCGTAATAAGGTAGCTATCGCCTCTAGGACTGGCCCTGATTCGCTTTGCAGTACGGCTTTATCAAACTCAAAGTAGAGTCCGTATATCAGCACTTTGCCTTCACGATCAATTTCTCCTGACATCGCTTCGGGATCCGCGGAGACCAAATCATCTTCGACTGGCTGGGACTCAATCACATCTAGCATGACCACCACCTCATCTTCACGATGCTGATAAAAGGCGATTGCCACGTATACATTGCCTTGGGGACGCTTGAGCTCTCCGGCGAGAAAGCCACTTCCCCCTGAGGTTGAGGTGCCATGGAAGAGCGTAACCTTACCACCCGCTGAGATAGGATTCTTACTGTAGGCAGTATTCATCCAAATGCGGCCACCGACCTGCTTGGCTACATTACTACTTTTAAAGAGTCCTTCGGCGAGCGGATCAAAACCTCCTTTTTTGAGCGCCGACTGATAATTCAGGTAGACTTCGGTAACAGAACGCTTCCCTTCGATTGAATAGAAAATACGTGTCAGCTTTCCCTCCACTTTGCGCCAGTCGGCGATATAGCGATAGCCAGTCAAGGGGCCTAGCGCGATCTCATATTGCTCGAAGGCTTGTTCTTCACACCAGTGAATCTCTGCTCCGGGGTAACGTGTCAGGAGCGGATGATCCTGACTATTTTCTACGTCTTGGGCGATAAGGCTAAGCGTTCCCCGCAGGGTGAATAAAAAGACCAAGGCCCATCTAGATAAAGTCAACATGGCTAGAGGATTTGAACTTTGATACTTGCGACACCCTGCGCTGTTTCTATTGAAAGGAGGTAATAACCCGCTCCGAGCATACTGACATCTAATTCGTGCTGGCGTTCCCCGATGGAGGGGTAGAAAAGCTCCTCACGAATCAAATCTTGGCCGATGATATTGCTTAAGCGAATCTTCACCTTTTCGGCTCCATCCAATTGAAAGCGAATGGATAAGCGTTCCCGACTAGGGTTTGGAAAGGCTTGGAGATTAAGTTTTGTAGCCAACTGATCCTGCTCGAGGCTAGTCATAATTTCCCCACTGCGAAACATATGAGCATGATTGATATCGACAGGCTGACCAAAAGAAAGGCTCGCGATGCTGTCCATTTGCATCAGTACATAGCGTTCATCCGCGGAGTACCAGGTATACCGCACAATTTCCTGACTACTTGCTACCGGAAAAATGGTCCGCAAAGTATCTGCGATCGACTCAGTCGTACGAACTCGCAATACATTATTAAAAGTGCCATAAGGAGTGGTGAGGCTGCCGTAAGCGTCTACCGTACGGCTAGTCGTTTTGTCGCGGGTTTGAGCAAAAGTCATCCCTCCAACATTGACCCATTGGACACCTTTTGCCTGATCAGATACGCTGGTGCCATAGGTAAAAGGAAATACTAGCTCTAGGTCGGGATCTTGCTCAAAGATTTGATAAAAGCCGGTAGAATCTGTAGGCGAAAGGATACTAGCAGCCCCCAAATAATGGAGAGAATCATTAGCAAAACGATAATAAGACCAACTCTCAGGCGCATTGGCTACTGGTAAGGCAAAAGCCATATTGGCAGAAGGGAAGCTATCGGCAAAAACCGTTTGGCTAGGATCATAAAAGCGCCAATCCCAATCTTGATTATGACTCAGGGCACTAAAATCCCAGTTCTGATTGGCACCTCCGGGACCAGGATTCCAATAGTCAAGGCCCAGTTTTACCGAAGTGGATTCTCCAATTTGGAGGACAGTATTGGCATCGATGGTAGCCTGCCCCCAAGCGAGGGAGGTCATCAGGAGACCGCAGACAAGGCTTATAAAAGTTTTCATAAAACTGTATTTGTATTAAAAAAATTAGGGCATGCGAAGTCCGGCCTCTCCGAGGAGAGGGAGTCAAATAGGGGGGATAAATCCGCCTATGGGTTCAGAAAAATCAGTAAGTGGATCGCGCTACTAGCAGCAAAGGCACCTAAAAACCAAATCCATTGCTGTTTAGGATTGCGGCCGGCGCCGATGCCGTAAATGATCACACTGAGTAGGGAAAAGACAAGCGCCCAAAAAGGATGTGCTACGTATTGGA